>NZ_FNBU01000001.1:133202-254520 GCF_900102435.1 Sporolituus thermophilus DSM 23256
GTTCGGCCATGTTAATCGCCTTCTTCTCCGTCGGGTTACACCCGCCTTCCCCGCTTAATGGAGACTGAAAGGGTTAGTATTTCGTCTTTACTAAAGACGGCGTATAATTGGTTGCACCCGCCTTCCCCACTTAATGGGGACTGAAAGTTCCACAGTCCCGGCCAGCACCAGCGATTACAGTATTGTAGTTGCACCCGCATTCCCCACTTAATGGGGACTGAAGAGAAGTACCAGCCGCACTTGGTACCCCACCTCGCGGTGGGCGCCCTTGCCTTTGGCTAGCAGGCTGGCGCGGCCCCGCCTGCAGTGGACTTTCACCACCAATTCAAGTTAGTACCCATGCCGGGCGTACGAAAAAAACCCGCTTACTTGCCGTTTGGCTTGTAAGCGGGTTTTGTCTACACTCTTAAGAGACGCCCCCGGGCATTGCCTTTCCCCTTTTACTGTTACTAAAACAATGACTTCGCCGCGGCAGCGGCCATCGCCGACAGCGGGCCGGGATAAACTCCGAAAAACAGCGTGGCGATAAAACTTGCCAGAGCGGCCCAGCGCAGCGGCTCGCTGAGGATTAGCGGCGCCCGGTCAGCCGGTGCTTTCATGTACATGGCCTTGGTCACTAGCAAGTAGTAGTATACGGAAACCATCGACATGATAAAGCCGATAAAAGCAAGCCACAAGTAACCCTTTTCCACGACAGCGGCGAAGAGGTACAACTTGCCGACAAACCCGGCAAGCGGCGGAATACCGGCCATCGATAAGAGCGCCACCGTCATAATTGCCGCCAAGAGCGGCGATTTCTGCGCCAACCCTTCATAGGCAGTCAAATCATCGGACCCAGTATGGTTGTAAACTGCAGTCACAACGGCGAAAGCGCCTACATTGGCAAAGACATAGAGCATGGCATAGAACAAAATTCCCTTGACCCCGGCGGTATCGGCGGCCACCATCCCGGCCAGCATATACCCGGCCTGGGCGACCGAAGAGTAAGCAAGCAACCGCTTGATATTGCGCTGTGGGATGGCGATAAGATTGCCGATGATCATGCTGGCAGCAGCCAGTATGCCTACGGCAGTCAGCCAGTTTGCCTGAAAGGCGGGAAAAGCGATCAGGAAGACGCGCAGCAACACGGCAAACCCCGCCGCCTTGGAAGCCATGGCCAGTAAGGCCGTAATTGGCACCGGCGCCCCTTCATAAATATCAGGCGACCATACGTGAAACGGCACGGCGGCAATTTTGAACGCAAAGCCGGCAAAAATGAGAATGGCTCCCAACAGGACCGCCGGCGTGCTGGCGACACGACTGGCGATGTCAGTTAAGACGACCGACCCGGTGAAACCGTAGACCAGGCTGACGCCGTACAGCAACACCGCGGTCGATGCCGCACCAAGAATAAGATATTTCATCCCCGCTTCGCTGCCCTTGCCGTTGCCCAAGTGGTATCCCACCAAAATAAAGAAAGTAATGGTCATAAGTTCCATACCGACAAACAATGTTAGCAAGTCGCTGGCCGAAACCATGACCATCATGCCCAGGACGGCAAAAACGATAAGCGCGAAAAATTCGCCTCGGTAGCATGGCAGACAGTCCACATACTCGAAGGAAAAAAGGATGGTCAAAATGGCCGCCAACAGGAAAATCTGCTTAAAAAAGACGGCAAAGTTATCGACGACAAAGAGGCCGTTATACAAACTGGCGTTTACGCCGTACTGGGTGAAGGTATGGCCAAAAATACCAAGCAGTCCCAAAACAGCCAGATAACCCAATCCGCGGCGCGGTTCGTCCTCGGGAATGACAAGATCCAGCAAAACAAGAAAGGCGGCCAAGCAGACGGTAACAATCTCGGTGGTGAGGATGGCGAGGTTCATCGGAAAATCCCTCCAATCAAGGCCGGCGCGTCCTGGAGTTTGGCTAAGAGTGGCAACAGCGGTTCGACGCCGCTATTAACCATCCTGATGAGTAGACCAGGGAATAGTCCGAAAACCACCAGCACCGAGCCCAGCGCCAGCAGCGGCACCAAGGCCGGGCCGCGGACGTCGCGACAGTTGTCGTACTGCACCAGGCGTGGCCCAAACAAGACATTGGCCAGTACGCGCAGAGTGTACAGGGCGGTAAGGATGATCCCGGTGATAGCTAGCAGCGTTGGCAGCGGATATTGGCGGAAGGCGCCAACGAAAATGGTAAACTCGGGAACGAAACCGATTAGTCCCGGTAGGCCGAGTGAAGCCATGCCTGCCAGCATAAAACCGGTGGCTACCCGCGGCAGCTGGTGAGCCAGGCCGCCCAAATCAGGAATATGGCGGGTATGGGTTTTTTCGTAGACATAACCGATCATGGCAAAGAACAAGGCGCTCATGACGCCGTGGGCGAACATATTGGCCACCGCCCCGTTAAGACCAATGACATTGAGGGCGGCAAAGCCAATAAGGACAAACCCCATATGGGAAACCGACGAATAACCGACAACATATTTCATATCCTTCTGGGCCAAGGCAATGAAGGCGGCATACACCACGTTGGCCACTCCCAATAGCGCGATGAGCGGCGCCCAGAATTTAGCCCCCAGGGGCAGTACCAACAGGCCCAGGCGGATGAGGCCGTAACCGCCGATTTTTTTCAGAACGCCGGCATGGATCATCGATACCGCGGTAGGCGCGCCGGCATAACCATCAGGCGACCAGCTGTGCAGCGGCCACATCGAAAGGAGCGACCCAAAGCCAAGCAGGAGTAGGAAAAAGGCAAAAATCTGAAAATCTTCGGGCAAGTTGCCCAGTTCATGGGCCCGGGCTAAGGCCTCCATGCTGAACGTGCGCAGGCCGGCCGGGTACGCCGTAAGATACAAAGCGACCACACCAACCAGCATGAAGGCCGACCCAATGAGCAAGTACAGCGTCAGCTTCATACCGGCATACTCCTTCGTCACCCGCTTGCTCGAACCCCAGACGATTACCATGATGTAAATGGGGATGACGACCAGTTCATAAAAAAGCAAGAAAATGAAGAGATCGCGGGTGATAAACGTACCGATGACCCCGGCGGTGAGGATCAGCAGTAGAATGAAAAACTCCTTAGGCCGGTGATCCACACTCCAGGAAGCGAAGACGGCGGAAAAGCCAATGAGTGTCGTTAAGAGCATGAGCGGCAACGAGATGCCGTCCACCCCCATGGCGTAAGTAACGCCAAGATCGTTGAGCCAAGGCACATTTTCCGTAAATTGCATCCCGCCAACAGCAAGATCATAAGCAAAATAACAATAGATTGACAGGCTCAGGGACACGCCCATAGCGCAGGCCGCAACTATTTTAATCGTTTTCTCCGCGCCTTTGGGTAGCAAGGCAAGTGCCAAAGCACCAAGAATGGGCGCGAGCAAAATAGTAGTTAGAATGGGAAAACCGGTCATTTCAGGGCACCTCCCGTCCAGGTAGCGACGGCTGAGCCACCGTCCGCTAGCACGAAAATGGCCGCCAGCAGCACGGTGGCGCTAAACAGGACCAGCGCATAGTGCTGTACCTGACCAGTCTGGGCGAAGCGCAGTCTACCGCCAAGACCGCGCGTCATGGCTGCGACACCGTTAACCACGCCGTCCACCACATATACATCCACCCAGTAGAGCAGTCGCCCCGCCCCGTCAACAAAAGTGCGACACAACCATAAATACAGCTCATCGATGTAAAATTTGCGGTAACTAAGATTATACAGCCATGCGAACCGCTGTTTGAGAACCGTCGCCGGCACGGCGCGAACGCCGTAAATCAGCCAGGCCAAAGCCATGGCCGCCACCGACAGCGCCGTGGACACCCCGGCGATTATCCAGTTAATCGCGGCATGATGAGCCGGGCCAAAGCGTACCCATTCGCCAAAGTGATAAGCATACGGCACCCAACCACCAATCACGGAAAAAATGCCGAGCACTACCAGCGCAATCAGCATAGCCGGGCCGCATTCATGGGGATGGTCGTCCGGATTAGGCTGCCCGAAGAAAACGACAAAAAACATGCGGGCCATATAAAAGGCGGTCAAAAACGCCGTAACCGTTGCCACCGCATAAAGGGGCCAGCTCACCTGGGCGGCGGCTAAGAGAATTTCGTCTTTCGAAAAAAAGCCGGCGAAGGGGGGAATACCGGCGATAGCCAGCACGCCGACAGCCATGGCGGCAAAAGTGACCGGCATTTTCTGCCGGAGGCCGCCCATGCGAAAAATATCGGCTTTGTCATGCAAGGCGTGCAAAACCGAGCCAGCCGCCAAAAACATGAGCGCTTTAAAGAAGGCATGGGTCATGAGGTGAAACATTGATGCCGTCAGGCTGCCGACGCCGAGTGCCAGCATCATATAGCCAAGCTGGCTGACCGTGGAATAAGCCAGAATCCGTTTGAGTTCCCGCTGCGTAACGGCAATGGCGGCGGCAAACAAGGCGGTAAAGCCCCCTACCCAGGCCACCACCGTCATCGCCGCCGGCAGGGCGCTGAACAAGCCGTAGGCGCGGGCCACCAGATACACGCCGGCCACCACCATGGTAGCGGCATGAATAAGGGCCGAAACAGGCGTCGGGCCTTCCATGGCATCCGGCAGCCACACATGGAGCGGAAACTGGCCCGACTTGCCGACCGGGCCGATAAAAACCAGGATGGCCACCATGGTCAACAGTCCAGTGCCATGCTGGGCGACATAAGCGGGAATTTTGCCGCTCAGTTCATAAAAGTCCAACGTACCGAACAGCACCTGGAGAAAAAGTATGCCGAGCAACAGGCCAAAATCGCCAACGCGAGTAGTGATAAACGCTTTTTTTGCCGCTTCCCGGGCCGACAGCTTATAGAAGTAATAGCCAATAAGCAGATAAGAGCACAAGCCCACCAGTTCCCAGAATACGAACAGTTGAACAAAGTTGACGGCAACCACCAACCCGAGCATTGCGGCGGCAAACAGCGACAAATACGCAAAAAAGCGGGTAAACCCGGGGTCGCCATGCATGTATCCTACCGAGTAAATCTGCACCAGCAGCGACACCAGCGTCACCACCAGCAGCATCATCGCTGCCGTGGGGTCGATATACACGCCCATGTCCACATGCAGACCGGGCATGGTAAACCAGGTTATACGCTGAATAAAAGGGGTTTCTACCGTAATAGGACCGGTAATGACAGCAGCCCCCACCCCCACGGCGAGGCTAAAACTAACGGCACTGGCGCCAATGGCCGCGAACGCCGCCGCCAGCGGCACCCCGCGCAGCACAAAGGCGATGAGGACGAAAGCGGCCGCCGGCAGCAAGGGGATAAGCCAGGCGTGATGCAAGGCGAAATCGCTGAACATGGAGGTCGCACCTACCTTTACCATTTCATCCAGTCAAGGTCGTCAGCATAAACCGAAGCGCGGTCGCGATAAATGCTGAAAATGAGCGCCAAGCCCACCGCCACCTCAGCAGCCGCCACGGTGATGTTGAAGATGGCGAAAATCTGACCGACAAAGGTCTCAGGGGTAACGAAGCGGGAGAAAGCAAGCATATTGAGATTGACGGCATTCAGCATCAGTTCGATGCACATAAGGATCGCCACCGTGTTGCGCTTGGTAAACAGGCCATACAGACCCAGGCCGAACAGGGCAGCGCCAACAACCAGGAAATGCGCCAGACCTATCGTCATGTCTTATCCACCCCTTTGGCCAAAATAATGGCGCCCATCATGGCCACTAGCAGCAGCACTGCCGCCGTCTCGAAGGCCACGGCAAAATCGCGCAGCAGGATTTCGGCAATCGCCGGGGCTGTTGCGGCCGACGGCGGCGCTGCCGCCAGCTGCCACGGCGTCGCGGCAATGGCGGCAACGATCATCCCGGTGAAAATAGCGGTAACGGCCGCCGCCTTCCATCCCAGACTGTTGCTGGGGTTGCTACTTTTCATGTCGCCGCGCTGCGTAACCATGACCCCGATAACAACAATGACGGCCACCGCCCCATTGTACACCAGCACCTGAACGGCAGCGAGAAAATCGGCCTGGAGCAAAACATACAGACCGGCCACCCCGATAAAGGTAAGGGCCAGCAGCAAAGCACTGTGGACCAAGTTACGCTTAAAGACAACGCCGGCAGCGGCGGCAAGCGTCAGGGCCGTTAACACATAAAAGGCAGCGGTATAAACCAGTTTATCCACTGACAATCCTCCCTTCGGTCAAAGCAGATTCGGCGGCAGCCGACAGCGCCAGTCGCCGACGGGCGACGGCCAGACAATCAACATCGAGATTTTGGCGTAAATAGCAAGCCGCCTCATAGTTTTGATCCCAAGTTAGCGCCTTGACCGGACAGGCCTCCAGACAAAGATTGCAGTACAAACACAGTCCAGTGTAATGAATATAGCTGGTGAGTCTTTTCTTCTTGCTTTCATCCACCGTCGTCGCCAGGCCGATAGCCTGATTAGGGCAGGCCATGGCGCACAGGCCGCAGGCAATGCAGCTATTAATATCTAAAGTCAGAGCGCCACCGCGAAACCGCGCCGTCATTGGCAGCCTCTCGTCAGGATATTGAACAGTATTAGGGCGCCCAAAAAACCGTTTTAAGGTAATGAGCATGCCGGTCAGTAAGCCTTTGCCAAACATGGCTCCCCCCCTAACCAATCATTTTGTAGACATAGATGCCGATGCCGGTGACGACAATATTGGCGAGGGCGATCGGCAGCAGCACTTTCCAGCCAAACGACATAAGCTGATCCACGCGGATGCGCGGGAATGTCCAGCGAAACCACATGAATATAAAAATCATAACAGCCGTTTTCAGGATGAACCAAAGCCACCCCGGCAGCCAGGGGCCGTTCCAACCGCCCAAAAACAGGGTGACGGCAATCGCGGAAACAGCCACTAAGTTGGCATATTCAGCCAGAAAGAAGAACGACCAGCGCATACCGCTATACTCGGTAAAGGGGCCGGCAATGATTTCTGACTCGGCCTCCACCAGGTCGAAGGGAGTCCGGTTCGTTTCGGCCGTAGCGGCGATAACATAGACAAGAAACGCAACCGGCTGCAGACAAATGAACCAAAGGTCACGCTGGGCCGCGACAATGTCGCCCATGCGCATCGACCCTACCAGCATGACAACACCTAACAGCGAAAACACCAACGGTATTTCATAGCTGATCATCTGGGCGACGGTGCGCATGCCGCCGATCAGGGCATATTTGTTGTTTGAAGCCCAGCCGGCCATTAGAAAGGGAATGGTTGCCTGGGACGAAACGGCGATGAAATAGAAAATGCCGATATTGAGATCAGCAAAAATCGCGCCGTCGTCAAACGGTAAAACGGCATAGGCCGCCGCTGCCGGGACGAACAATAGCACCGGGGCAAGCGCCCAAATCCGCCGTTCTACGCCATGGGGCCTGATATCCTCTTTCGCCAGCAGTTTAAGCATATCGGCAACCGTCTGCAGCAGCCCCCATGGTCCAACCCGGTTTGGTCCGACCCGCATCTGCATAAAGGCGCTCACCTTGCGCTCGGCATAAACAAGAACGATAGCCGCGGTGAGAATGACGCCTAAGATGGCGCCGATACCGACAAACATCATGGCCACATCAATCGCGCCGCCTTCCATGTACCGCCCCAAAAAATCGCGTAGCCTTGCGGCCAAGATTATGAGTCCGCTCTTTTCATCCATACGCTTGCTCCTTTTCCACCCTTTAGCAGTCTACTTCGCCCATGACCGGGTCAAGCGTGGCCAGCACGGCCACTACGTCAGCCACCTTACCGCCCCGACACAGTTCGTCCACGACGGCAAGGTTGATAAACGACGGCCGCCGGACGTGGAAGCGGTATGGTTTCGTACTGCCATCGCTCACGATATAATAGCCCAGTTCACCCCGGGGATTTTCGATGCGATGATAAACCTCCCCGGCAGGGGGTTTGATGACTTTGGGCACTTGCGCCATGACCGGGCCTGCTGGCAGCTGGTCAAGGGCTTGACGGACAATACGGGCGCTTTCCGCCATTTCCTCCATGCGCACCAGGTAGCGGTCCCAGTTGTCACCCTTGCTGCCCAGCGGCACCCGAAAGTCAAAGCGGTCATAAATGCCGTACGGTTCAGCCTTGCGCAGGTCGTAATCCACGCCCGACGCCCGCAGCACCGGCCCGGTCAGGCCCAGGGCCAGCGCTCGCTCGCCGCTGATGATCGCCGTATCTTTGAGCCGGTAATAAAAAATTTCGTTGCCGGTGATAAGGCCATGGTATTCTTCCAGCATCGCGGGGAAATCGTCGAGAAAACAGCGGACGGCATCAGGAAATTCAGGCGGCACATCGGCCATGACGCCGCCAATGCGGATATAGTTGTAAGTCAGCCGCGCACCGCAAGCTAAATCAAACAGGTCCAAAATGCGTTCGCGGTCGCGGAAAGCGTACATAAGGCCGGTACTGCCACCCAGGTCAATAGCGATGGAACCAAGAAAAATCAGGTGACTGGCAATGCGATTGAGTTCGACCATAATGATGCGCAAATACTCGGCCCGCTCGGGCACGGTCAAGCCCATCAGTTTCTCCACTGCCTGGCAGTAGCCCAGATTATTGCCCATGGCGGATAGATAATCCAGTCGGTCGGTGTAAGGAGTAATTTGCTGATACGTCAGCTTTTCCGCCAGTTTTTCGATGCCCCGGTGCAGGTAGCCGAATTCTGGCGTGGCTCTCACTACCGTCTCGCCGTCCAATTCGAGAACGACGCGGAGCACGCCGTGCGTACTAGGGTGCTGGGGGCCCATGTTCAGGGTATAAACTTCCGTTCTCGTCACCGGCATATCACCTCATTCCCAGCCGCGGCGGCAACTTATAATCCTTGCGGAGCGGGTGACCGTCAAAGCCTTCGGGCAACAAAATGCGGGTTAGACCAGGATGCCCGGTGAAAACGACGCCCAACAGGTCATAGGCCTCGCGCTCCTGGAAAATAGCGGTCGGCCACAAGTCGGCGACCGACGGCACCTGCGGGTCGTCCTTGGCCACCCGCGTCTTTACGGTCGCACGGTGCCCCAGCGGCAGAGAGTAGAGGTGGTAGACAACCTCGAAATAAGCGGGATACTCCACTGCCGTAAGACTGCTTAAAAAGTCAAAGCGGCACCGCTCGTCCTCTTTCAACCGCTTTAAGATAGTCTTCAGGCTACCAGCCATCACGAGCAGAACAGGCTCGACACCGGCGGCCGCTATCTCCACCCCACCGCCGCTAGCAGCGATTTCATTTAAACATTCCAATACCGGCATTTTAACGTTCATGCGCAATCGCCCTCACCACGCCCGGGTTCCGGATTTTCTGTTTAAGCTGCAGAATACCGTGGATTAGTGCCTCCGGCCGGGGCGGACAGCCAGGAATGTAGACATCCACGGGAATAACGTAATCAACGCCGGGAACGACCGCATACGAGTCGGCAAAGGGTCCACCCGTATTGGCACAACTGCCCATGGCAATTACATACTTTGGTTCAGGCATTTGCTCATACAGGCGCTTGAGCACCGGAGCCATCTTCCAGGTCAGCGTCCCGGCCGCAATCAAAAGGTCGGCCTGGCGCGGCGACGGCCGGAACACTTCATAGCCAAAACGAGCCAGGTCAAAGCGGCCGCTAGCCGCGCACATCATCTCGATGGCGCAGCAGGCCAGACCGGAGGTAAGCGGCCATAAGGAGTTGCCCCGCGCCCAGTTCAGGACGGTTTCGACAGTAGTCAGTATGATATTCTTCGCTAGCAATTCTTGCCGATCATCACCGGAAAAGCCATGCTTTACTTCCATTCCAATGCCCCTTTCTTCCAGGCATACCAAAGGCCGATAACCAAGATGGCAATGAAGATGAACATTTCGACAAAGGCATAGGTGCCCAGCAGCTGGTACTTTACCGCCCATGGATATAAAAATACCGTTTCGATGTCAAAAACGACAAAAACCAGCGCGTACAGAAAGTAACTACTTTTGAATTGAACCCAGGTCCGGCCGATGGTGTCCATGCCGCACTCATAAGTGCTAAGTTTTTCCGCCGTAGGCTTCTTGGTCTGCAGCAGCGAGGAAACAAACAAAGGAATAAACGGAAAAAGCAGGGCCACTATCATCAATAGTCCGATACCGCCATACTCTGTCAACATATTATTCCTCCCCTGGTTTCGACATAATGTACCCAAGCCTTTATTCTAATCGGTTGCCAGCCAAAAGTAATTTGGAGAATTCCCTTTAATTGTAACGCCTCCAGTGACCGAAGATGAAATTGAAAAGTCTTATTATCCCCAGCCCCATAACAGTCCCTTTATAACATTTGTGAATATTCGCGCATTTGCAGGCATTCGACCGCTTAACGCATCTGTAATAACCATTTTCTCCGCCTCCGGGAGGTAAGGTTAATAAGGTATGGCCACAGGGCGCTAACGCCGCCAGTATCAGGTTTTGCTTATACCGACAACATCTTTATATCTCTCCCTCCACCGTATAGCCGTTTGGTATACGGCGGTTCATGAAAAGTTAATGGCTCTATCCCTTGCCACTTTTCCGTTTGCTATTTCTAAGGTAGGAAAACAGGCTGGCCGACGCGAATTTAGATGGTTAAACCAATCAGGAACGCACCCGTTTCCGGGAGGGATTACCGTGAAAATTGTCATTATTGGCGCCGGCGCCATGGGCTCGCTGTTCGGCGGCCGTCTGGCCCAGGCCGGCGAGGAAGTATGGCTGCTTGATGTCTGGGAGGAGCATGTGGCGGCTATCCGGGCGCACGGGCTAACGCTTGTTGACACTGCCGCTGAAACTAGCATTCGCCTTAACGCCACGACCCAGGCGGACGCTGTTGGCCAGGCCGACCTCGTTATTATCTTTGTCAAGGCCTATGCTACGCAGGCCGCCGCCCGCACCGCCGCCGGCCTGCTCGGTCCGGCTACGACCGTGCTGACCCTGCAAAACGGTTTGGGCAATGCCGAGACGTTGGCGAAAGTCCTCGGCGCCGAGCGCGTGGCCGTGGGCACCACGGCCATGGGGGCAACCCTGCTCGGCCCCGGCCGCATAAAATGCGGCGGCCACGGCCCGACCCATATCGGCAGCTTTAGCGGCGGCGCTACGCCGCGCCTGCACGACATTGCCACCATTTTCACGCGCGCCGGAATCCCCACCGTCGTGGACAATAATGCAAACGCTCTCGTCTGGGGGAAACTGATCATCAATGTTGGTATCAACGCCATTACGGCCCTTACCGGCATCCCCAACGGCCAGGTTATGGCCAACGCCGAAACGCGCGAGCTCGTCCGTCTGGCCGTAGCCGAAGCGGAAGCGGTCGCCCGGGCATCCGGCATTTCGCTCCCGGCTGCGGATTATTTCGACCAGGTGGCGGCCGTCGCTCAGGCAACGCGCGACAACCGCTCGTCCATGCTGCAAGACGTAACCCACCGCCGCCGCACGGAAATCGACGCCATCAACGGCGCCATCGTCGCCGCCGGCCAGCGGCTGGGCATCCCCACTCCCGTCAATGAGACGCTAACCCTGTTGGTCAAGACGCTTGAAAAAACTTATTTGGTTTAATTCGTAAAATAAAAAAGCGCAGCCGCGCCTTTTAATGAAACCGCCAAGGTATTCATGCCGATAAATCGGCACCACAAGCGATGAAAAGTAAGTTTTTGAACTAATCTCGCGCGACAACTGTCGCGCACGTAGCCCTTTGCGTTCTTCGCGGCCTTTGCGGTTTTACGCTTTTCAGGGTAGGGTAGGGTGCAAGGATATAGTAAAAAACCCGGCGGCCCAAAACTTTGGGCGCCGGGTTTTTTTACGGCAGGCGAAACAGTTCGCGCGCGTTGGCCGCCGTCGCCGCGGCCACCTGCTCCAAACTCAGGCCGCGTAAGGCGGCAATCGTTTCCGCCACATACCGCACATGGGCCGGCTCGTTGCGACGGCCGCGGTGCGGCTGGGGCGTAAGGTAGGGCGAGTCGGTTTCGATGAGCAGCCGCTCAAGGGGTACGCTGGTGGCGACCTCTTTAAGTTTCGCGGCATTGGGATAGGTCACCGGGCCGGCCAGCGAGATATAGAAGCCCAGTTTAATCACTTCACGGGCCATTTCCAAGCTCCCGGAGAAGCAGTGAAAAACGCCGCGCAACCCTTTCGCTTCTTTTTTGACGATAGCCAGCACATCACCGTGGGCATCGCGGTCGTGGATAATAAAGGGCAAGTCTAGCTGCCGCGCCAGGTCCAGGTGGCGGATAAAGACCTCCTGCTGCACCTGGCGCGGCGACAGGTTGTAATAATAGTCAAGGCCGGTTTCGCCGATGGCGACCACCTTGGGGTGAGCCGCCCAGGCGGCAAGCTGGTCATAGTCGCTTTCCCGCACGTCTTTGGCGTCATGGGGGTGGACGCCCACGGCGGCATAGATATTGTCGTACCGCTCGGCCAACCCAAGCGAGCGTGCCGACGAGGCCATGTCGGCCCCGACGTTGAGAAAGCCGGATACGCCGCCGGCCGCCAACCGGGCGATTACCTCGGCCCGGTCGGCGTCAAACCGTTTGTCGTCAACATGGGCATGGGAGTCAAACAGCATGCTATTTCACCTTGCTGCCGGGCGGCATGTCGGGCGCGTCCACCAGGACCAGCTTGTCGCCGTTTGAGGCGGCCAGTACCATGCCGCGCGACTCGATGCCGCGGATTTTGGCCGGTTTGAGGTTAGCTACCAGTACGACATTTTTGCCTACCAGGTCTTCCGGCTTATAGTGCAGGGCGATGCCGGAAACAATGGTGCGCTGTTCGGTGCCGAGGTCAACCGTCAGCTTGAGCAGTTTGTCGGCTTTCGGCACTTTCTCACAGGCCAGCACCTTCGCCACCCTGAGGTCCATCTTGGCAAATTCGTCAATGGTGATTTCGTTTGCCTGCTCGGCCGGCGCCGGCATCGGGGCCGCTGCCACGGGCGGGCGCCGGGTGGCTGCCGTTTCCGGTTCTTCGTCAGCCTTTACTTCAATGCGCGGGAAAATCGGCTCGGGCTTATTAACCCGCGTGCCGGCTTTCAACCGGCCCCACCGCTGCGCATCGTCCAGCCGCATGTCACCCAAGTTTTCCTCGATGCCGAGCTGCGACCAGATCTTCGGCGCCGTTGCCGGCATGAACGGCGAGATAAGGATGCTGACGATCCTGAGCACCTCGGCGAGATTATACAAAACGGTGTTCAACCGGCTCTTCTTGGCCGCATCCTTGGCCAGCGCCCATGGCGCCGTCTCATCAATGTATTTGTTGGCGCGGCCGATAAGGCCCCATACCTCCTTGAGGGCGGCGTTAATCTCCATATGTTCCATGTACTTTTCGTAAGCGGCGGCCGTATTTTGCGCCAACGCCACCAGCTCCAGGTCGATGGGCTCGGTTGCGCCCGGACCCTCAATAGCGCCGCCGTTAAAACGGCCAATCATGCTAAGGGTGCGGTGGAGCAGATTGCCGAGGTCATTCGCCAAATCGGCGTTAATCCGGTTTATTAGCGCTTCGCGGGAAAAGTTGCCATCCATGCCAAGGGTAATCTCTTTGAGGAGGAAATAACGGATGGCGTCGGCGCCAAACTCGTCAATCAGGGCCAGCGGATCGATGACGTTGCCCTTGGACTTGGACATCTTGTCGCCTTCGACGACCAGCCAGCCGTGGCCGTACACCATCTTCGGCAGCTCAATGCCCAGGGCCATGAGAATGATCGGCCAGATAATGGTGTGGAAACGGACGATCTCTTTACCTACCAGATGCACGTCGGCCGGCCAGTATTTGTTAAACTTTTCGCGGTCGTGCAGGTAGCCCGCGGCGGTAATGTAATTGACCAGCGCGTCAAACCACACATACACCACATGTTTGGTATCGAACGGCACCGGGATGCCCCAGTCGAAAGTGGTCCGCGAAACGCAAAGGTCTTCCAGGCCGCTCTTAATAAAGTTGATCATCTCGTTGCGCCGTGACGCAGGCTGAATGAAATCAGGGTTCTCCTCGATATATTGGAGCAGGCGGTCCTGGTACTTGGACAGGCGGAAGAAATAGCTTTCCTCCTGCACCAGTTCCACCGGGCGGCCGCAGTCGGGACATTTGCCGTCTACCAGCTGCCGCTCCAGCCAGAACGTTTCACAGGGCGTACAATATTGGCCTTCATAGGTCGCTTTGTAAATGTCTCCCTGGTCGTAAATCTTCTGGAAAATGCTCTGTACTACTTCCTTGTGCCGCGTCTCGGTGGTACGGATAAAGTCGTCGTTGGAAATATTGAGCTTCTCCCACAGATGTTTAAACGACGCGACGATTTTGTCCACATACTCAATAGGCGTCACGCCATGCTCCTTGGCTTTGCGCTCAATCTTTTGGCCGTGCTCGTCCGAACCGGTCAGGAAGAACACGTCATAGCCGGCGAGCCGCTTGTAGCGGGCGATGGCGTCGGCAATCGTGGTGCAGTAGGCGTGACCGATATGCAGCCGGTCGCTGGGATAGTAAATCGGGGTGGTAATGTAAAAAGACTTGCGGGACATGTTAGGCCTCCTCCTTGCTGAAAAACCTTTGCTTTATCATCCACGGGCGACTTCATCGACAGTTTTTACCAATTATAACCATATCGGATAACGACAGTCAACCCGTCTTTATGATACATTACGTGTTTCTTCGACAAAAACACCTGTTGCCTACAGTAATATGTCACCTATTTTGGAAAAAACAATGAAATTTGGAAAAAATTAGGTTGACAAGCATTGTAATATTTGGTATTATTTAGTCAGACAGGTTTTGTCGAATATTGTTGAAATGGAAGGAGATAGATCTAATGAAATCGACAGGAATCGTTCGTAAAGTGGATGAACTTGGCCGCGTGGTTATCCCCATCGAGCTGCGCCGCACACTGGATATCGAAGAAAAAGACGCTCTCGAGATATATGTTGACAATGACCGCATCATCCTGCGGAAATATGAACCGGCCTGCGTATTCTGCGGCAACGCTGACGAAGTAACCAATTTCAAGGGCAAGAACGTGTGCCGCGAGTGCCTGGAAGCAATGGTCCAAAAAGCGATTTAGAGATTTAAAATAAATTTTATAACCACGAAGGACGCAAAGTTACGCAAAGGATTTTTTGCTGGCGCGACAACGCCGCGCCCGGTATGCCCTTAGTGTCCTTTGCGGTCTTTGTGGTTAATTTAAACTAAAAGCGCGCTTGCGCTTTTTTTATTTGCCCTCAGCCGCCACTACCGCCTGGTAGACCTCGCGCCGGGACAAGCCGCGTTCGGCCGCGACCGCCCGAATGGCCTCCTTTTTGGGCCTGCCGGCCGCAACCAGAGCGGCCACGGCGTCAGCCAGCGGCACTTCTGCCGGCGCCGCCTGCGGTGCGGCCGGCGCGCTTTCCCCGGCGCCGGCGACAATGAGGGTAAATTCGCCGCGTGGCTCATGGCTTTGATAATGCGCCAGGAGGCTCGTGAGCGTGCCGCGAACGAATTCCTCGAACTTCTTGGTTAGCTCCCGCCCGGCCACGGCCGGACGGTCGCCCAAAAATTCCCTCAGCTCATTCAGCGTAGCGATTAAGCGATGGGGGGCTTCGTAGAATATCAGGGTATGCGGCAAAGACGCCAAAGCAGCCAACCATTCGCGCCGCTTTTTGTTCGTTTTCGGCAAAAACCCGACAAAGGTAAACGTCGTGGTATCCAGGCCGGAAGCGACCAGGGCCGTGAGCGCGGCATTGGGCCCCGGCACGGGCACGACGGTCACGCCGGCCGCCAGCGCCAGCCGCACCAGGTCGGCCCCGGGGTCGGATATTCCGGGCATACCGGCGTCACTAACCAGGGCGATGTCCTCGCCGGCCAGAAGTCGCCCGATTAGTTCCGGCCCCTTGGCCTGCTTGTTGTGCTCATGGTATGCAGTGAGCGGGGTATGAATATCGAAATGGGCGAGCAGTTTGCGCGTGTGGCGGGTATCCTCGGCGGCAATGAGGGATACTTCGCGCAGTAGCCGCACCACGCGGTAGGTAATGTCCTCCAGGTTGCCGATCGGCGTTGCGCAAAGATACAGCGTGCCTGTCTTAGTCAAGATTCTCACCGCCTGACCTAACGTAGTACTCCAGTATTTGCGGACTGTAGCGGCCGTCCGGTCCGTAAACGATCAAAGGCGGCATCACTTCCAGCCCGGGCCGGGCGCCCCGCACCGCCTCGACGAGCACCAAAGCGGGGCTTTTGTCCACGAAAGGATGCACAAACCGCAGGCGCTTAGGTTCCAGACCGGCGCCGCTTAAGGCATTTATTATTTCGGTTAAGCGCTCGGGCAGATGAACCATGGCAAAGCGCCCCCGGTATTTGACAAGATACCGGGCGGCGGCGACTACGTCCGCAAGGCTGGCCGTTAGCTCATGCCGGGCGGCAGCCACCTGTTCCCGTGGACTAATCCGGCCATCGCCCACCGGTCGGTAGGGGGGGTTGGCTACGACCAAGTCCCAGGCCCCTGCCGGCAGCACGCCTTTAAGGCGGCGCAGATCAGCGGCAACTACCGCCATCTGCTTGGTCAGCCCGTTTAGCTGTACGCTGCGCTGCGCCCGTTCGGCGGCTGCACTGTCAATTTCCACGCCGACCACCCGGCCGGCGCCCCGGGCCACCAGTAAAAGGCCGATGACCCCTGTGCCTGCACCCAGGTCGACGGCCGTCGCGCCGGTCCGGACGGTTGCGAAATGGGCGAGCACGATTGAATCTATGGAGAAGCAAAACGCATCAGGATGCTGGATAACCCGCAGATTATTTATAATTAGGTCGTCGACCCGTTCGCCCGGATAAAGCGGCACCTTATCCATCTACTCTTTTTCCACCAGTTCTCCCCATGGGATTTCCAGGGTACGGCCACTATCGTCAGCCAAAAGAACGGTCGCCGTCTTTTTCCCGGGGTTGACTGCGACCACCTTGCCTTCACCTTCTACCGTCACCACTTCCCGGCCGACGGTGGGCGCCGCCGTCCGTTTGCAGTTTTCATAACAGTCGTTTTCAAATTTAAGGCAGCACATTAGCCGGCCGCAAATACCGGAAATTTTGGTGGGGTTGAGCGACAGGTTCTGGTCTTTGGCCATGCGGATCGAGACAGGCTCAAAATCGCCCAGGAAGGTGGCGCAGCAGAGCGGGCGGCCGCAGCAGCCGATGCCGCCGCACATTTTGGCTTCGTCACGCACCCCGATTTGCCGCAGTTCGATGCGCGTGCGGAAAACAGCCGCCAAATCTTTTACCAGTTCGCGAAAGTCGATCCGCCCGTCGGCGGTAAAATAAAAGATGATTTTATTAACATCAAAGGTGTATTCCACGTCGACCAGGTTCATGGGCAGGCCATGGGCCTGGATTTTTTGTTCGCATATCTTAAACGCTTCTTTTTCTTTAAGCCGGTTTTCTTTTACCTTTTCGGCGTCCTGCTCCGTGGCTTTGCGCTGCACGGGTTTTAGCGGCAGAACAATCTTCTCCTCCGGCACCTGCCGCGGTCCGATAACCACTTCGCCGTATTCCAGTCCCCGGGCCGTTTCGACAATAACATGATCACCCCGGGCCAACTCGAGTTCGCCGGGGTCGAAGTAATAGATCTTGCCCGCTTTTTTAAAGCGCACGCCGACTACCGTGTATAGCATCGCTACCCTCCTTTGCCAAATCAACAAGATGAATAAATAACGCCTCGCAGGTTAGGCGAATATTGGCATTACCCTGCACCGCCCGTCCCGCATCCCGGACGGCGGCCAGCGCCGCAAAGAGCGCCGGCGGTGTCCATGCCCGGGCCAGTCCGGCAAGCTCATGAGTTAGATCGAGGTTAAATAAGAGGTCTGGCCGGTGACCTTCGGCCAGCAGTAGAAGGTCGCGCAACAGACAGGTCAGATAGTGTAAGAAGGCGGTAAAATCGGCCGGAGCCAGCTTGTCCAGCGTTGCCGCCGCCGACCAGACCGTCTCCATGTCCGCCGCCGGCAGTTTCGCCAGCATGGCTGCCGCCTGGTCGCGCAGGGCCATTCCGCCGGGGGTGAGCAGCGCCAGTGCCGTCCCCATCCGGCCGCCGCTCAGCCGGGCGGCGACACGGGCCGCTTCTTCGCCATAGCCCCGCCGGGTCAGCGCTGCCGTCAGGACCTCCGGCGGCAGCGGCGCAAAGCGGAGAACCTGGCAGCGTGAGCGGATGGTGTCAATGAGAGCGTGGGGCGACGCGGTCAGCAAAATAAAGATTAACCGCGGCGGCGGTTCCTCGAGCAGCTTAAGCAGACTGTTGGCCGCCTGCGCGGTCATACGCTCAGCCTGCTCTATGACGCACAGCCGCCACCCGTCGCCTCCGGCCAGTGCCGCTTCATGCTGGAGCTCCCGGATCTGGTCAATTTTTATCGTATTGCCGGCGGGAACTATCACCTTTAGCGCCGGGTGGGCAAATTCCGCTGTCTGCCGGCAAGCCGGACAGCCCCCGCAGGGCCGAACAGCGCCCTGACACAACAGCGACGCCGCCAGCGCTTTGGCCACCAGCGTCTTGCCCACGCCTTCCGGCCCGGCAAACAGCAGGGCATGCGGTAGCCGCCCGCTGCGCAGCATACCCTGCAGCATCTTTATCGTTTCGGCATGACCGACAATCTCGTCCCAAAACATAGTTAAATTTCTAACCGCAGAGTTTCTATCCACAGTGAGTTTTTAACCACAGAGGACACGGAGGAATTGATTTACATTATATTCTTTGCGTGATGGATATCACGCGCTCTGTATCCTCCGTGGTTAGACTCCAATGTTTTCATGTTTTTGTGGTGACATTTATGCCATTTTGGTGCTAATTTATGGCATGATTGTCTCCGCGGTTTCCCCTCCACTTTCCACTTTCTACTTTCCGTTTTCCACTTTCCATTTTCCCTACATATACAAATCAACCAGCAGGCCCCGGATGGCGTCCAAACGGCCCAGGATGGCCAGCTGGCGCTCCTGGCCGCCCCGCACGTCCTCGGCCAGGGCGGCAAGGTGTTCGTCAATCTGCCGGATGGTGGTATAAATTTTTTGCCGCCCTTGGCGGTCCCAGCCCAGCTGGGACTGGAGGGCATACATCCGGCCGACGGCCTCGCTGAGAAACTCCCGCACCAGCTCCCGGTAGGTCTTTAGCTCGGCATACGTAGGCGTGGCCGACAGCCGTTTGCCCTGTTCGCCAATCGCGTCAAGAAGCTCATTTAAGCGCTGCCGGCTGTGTTGATCCTGACTTCTGGCCAAGTTGAGGGCAAAGGCGCCGCCGCTTTCTTCCGCTTTGACGCCGCCTTCGCGCTCGGGCTTTAAGGGCGGACTAGCGGAGCCCATCTTATTAATCTTCACCGGCTCCCCCTCCTGTCCAGGAATTGTTGCACCGCGGCGATAACCTTGGCATGCACCGCCTGCACCGAACCGTCGGCTTCGATAACGCAAAACCGGTCGGACGCGGCGGCAAGCCGGAGAAATCCTTGCCGTACCTGCTCGTGAAAGCGGGCCGCTTCCAGCTCGATCCGGTCTTTCGCCCCGCGGCCGGCCATCCGCCCGTATAGCACCTCCTGCCGGCAGTCGAGCAGAATGGTAAGGTCGGGCTCAAGGCCGCCGGTGGCGAAGGTGTTGATGGCCGCAAGCTCATGCTCTGGCAACTGCCGGGCCACCCCCTGATAGACGATGGTCGAATCGGCATACCGGTCGGACAGGACAATTTCGCCGCGCGCCAGCGCCGGAGCGATAACCTCGGCCACATGCTGGGCGCGGGCCGCCATATAGAGCAGCGCTTCGGTCCGGGCCGCCATTCGCGCGTTAGCCGGATCCAGCAGCAGGGCGCGGATGGCATCGCCGAGCGGCGTGCCCCCCGGTTCGCGGGTGCAGCGCACCGGCCAGCCCTGCGCCCTAAGGTAGTCGGCGAGTAAAGCGAGCTGAGTGGTTTTGCCCGCCCCGTCGGCGCCTTCAAAAGTTATAAACAATCCTGGCATCTATTCCACCACTTTTATGGTATTGAGGGTATAATCCTCCGGGCCGGAAATATGCAGCCCCGCTTCCTGCAGCCGCAGGCAATACTGAATAATGTCTTCGGAAATGATTTCCCCGGGGCAAAGCAAGGGAATACCCGGCGGATAAAAGGTGACGATTTCGGCGCAAATGCGCCCGGCCGCTTCCCGAAACGGCACGATGCGCGTATTGCCGAAAAGGGCACGGCGCGGCGACAGGGCCTGCACCGGCGGCTCAGGATAGGTAGTGGTGCTGTATACGTCGTCAACGGCGGTAAAATCGCGTTTGCCCACATGGTTTTCGGCCAGGTCGCGCAGCGCGTCCACCAGGGCCTGCGCCTCCCGTTCGGAATCGCCGAGGGTAATGAGGAACAGGATATTGTACATATCGGACAGCTCGACCTGCACCTTGTACTTGTGGCGCAGGATGCGCTCGGCTTCGGCGCCCTTCAGGCCCAGCCCCTTGACGGTCACCGTTACCTTGGTGGGATCGAAGGCATAAACGCCAGGGTTGCCGACTTTTTCGGCGCCAAAGCAATACAGGCCGGGAATTTTGTTAATCTCCGCCCGCACCCATTCGGCCAGGTCGATCGCCCGTTCAATCAGCTGGCGGCCCTCGGTAGCCATTTGCATGCGGGCCACGTCGAGCGAAGCCATCAGAATGTAGTTGGGGCTGGTCGACTGAACAAGCTGCAGCATGGCCTTAAGGCGCGGCACACTGATGCGTCCCTCGCGGCAGTGAACCATGGAGCACTGGGTCATCGCCCCGATAATCTTATGGGTACTCTGGGCGCAGATGTCCGCTCCCGCGTCCAAAGCCTGCAGCGGCAGCCGGCTGCTGAATTTGAGATGAGGCCCGTGGGCTTCGTCGACAATGACGGCCATATTGCGGGCGTGAACGATATCGACAATCCGTTTAAGGTCAGTGGCTACCCCGTAATAGGTGGGGTTGATAATCAGCACCCCCTTGGCGTCAGGGTGCTGCTCGACCGCCTTTTCCACCGTCTCGGGCGTGACCCCCATGGCCAGCCCCAGCTCATAGTCTACCTCGGGCTGCATAAACACCGGCGTGGCCCCACTGAGGATAATGCCGCCGATGATAGAGCGGTGCGCATTGCGCGGCACAATGATCTTTTCTTTGGGGCCGGCAATGGTCAGGATCATGGCGTAAATGCCGCCGGTTGTACCATTAACGACAAAAAAGCTATGGTCGGCGCCGTAAAGCTCGGCCGCCAGGTCCTGCGCCGCTTTGATGCAGCCATGGGGCTCATGCAGGTCATCAAGCTCGGCCATAAGGGCGAGGTCGAGCGCCAGTGTCTCGGCGCTCACAAATTGACGCAGGCGCGGGTGCATGCCTTTGCCCATTTTATGTCCCGGTGTATGAAACGGGATAGCCCCGTCTTCGACATAATGCTGCATCGCCTGAAGCAGCGGCGTATCGGTCTGCTTAAAATGCACGGCGTGTGCCTCCTTGGTTGCGGTATACTGGGTAAAAATCCCTTCAATGTAGTATGTCCCGGATTGCGCACTTTCAAAGCACATTCGCTGCCAGGCGGCCAAACCCTAGGAGATTTTGGCAGCCTTGCATAATTATAATTGTAGCATAGCCTGGCGGCCGGCACAACAAGCAAGCGGCACACACAAAAAACCGGACTATCGCTTGATAATCCGGCTTTTTTACACGCTATCTGCTTACTGTAGCATTGCTTTGATTTCATCTTTGCCAGGCACTTTGCCGGCGACTTTGACTTTGCCGTCGACCACCAGCGCCGGGGTGGTCATGACACCGTACTTCATAATTTCTTTGAAATCTTCCACTTTAATAAGTTCAAAGTTAATGCCCAATTCTTCGGCCGCCTGTTTAGCGACGTTGTACAAAGCGTTGCACTTCTGACAGCCCATACCTAAAATTTCGATTCTCATGTTTATTACCTCCGCTTTTATTCAATAAATGTATTACATTTTTTTACTGCTCGTTGCTAAAGCTATTCGATATTAAATTTCCCATGGCTTTGCTCCCTTATCTAGCTATGCCCTGCGAGTTTTATTTCAAAAACTTTAACAGACTCTGACTGTGGCCGATCTGCTCACTCAATGTTTGTTCGGCAGCATCAAGCAATTGAATTACCGAAGGATAGGCCAGCCAATAGATAACGCGCTGACCGTCCTTGCGCGAATCAAGTAGCCCCTGTTTTTTTAGAATACCGAGATGCTGGGAAAAGTTAGACTGCTCAATATCAATTTCGTCAATCATTTCACACACGCACCGCTCCCCAGCGGCAAGCATCTGCAAAATTTTGACCCGCACCGGATGCCCCAAGGTTTTAAACAGTTCCGCCGTCAATTTAATCACAATATCTTCTGCCATGATGCATACCTCCTAAACCTACAGCGAGTGAATAGCCCTTTAATAAAATAAGGCTTACACCCCCAGCAACCACATTTAACAATATGCTTAAATTATAATATTAAAAAGATAACCGGTAAAGATAATCGACACCGCCAGAATAGAAACAAAAATAGCAATCAGCTTGGGCTTCAACACATTGCGCAAAATAATCATCTCGGGAAAGCTCAACGCCGTCACCGCCATCATAAACGCCAGCGCCGTTCCCAGGCTCATGCCTTTCTGAATAAGCGCGGTGACAATGGGGATAATGCCAGCCGCGTTGGAATACAAAGGCACACCGATTAAGACCGCCAATGGCACGGCCCAGATATTATTCTTGCCGGCATACTGCACTAAAAAATTTTCCGGCGCGTAGCCATGAATAAAGCCACCGATGCCAATGGCGATAATTACATACAGCCATACTTTTTTCAATATTTCGCGCGTATAATCACGGGCGTAACGTAAACGATCGCCAAACGACGGCTCGACAATTTCAACGTTGCCTACCTTCATTTGATAGACATATTCTTCGACCAGATGTTCCAGTTTGGCTTTACCAATCAGATAACCAGCCACAATGGCGATGGTAACGCCACTGGCAATGTAGATAGTGGCAATTTTCCAGCCTAACAATCCCCAGAGCATCACCAACGCCACTTCATTGACCATCGGCGATGAGATCAGGAAAGAAAACGTTATGCCGAGCGGTACGCCAGATTCGATGAAGCCAATAAACACCGGCACCGCTGAACACGAGCAAAACGGTGTGACGATCCCCAAAAGCGCCGCCACAATGTTCCCGTAAAATTCCCGCTTGTGGCTTAAAATACGCTTGGTGCGTTCCGGAGGAAAATACGAACGCAAGACCGACACACCAAAAATAATGACCGACAGCATGAAAAAAATCTTCAAACTGTCATAAACGAAGAAGTTGAGCGCTTCGCCAAGCATCGTACCGGGTGCCAGACCCAACCAGCGATAGACTACCAAGTCGGCAAATGCTTGCAACATAAAAGCCGCCTCCTGTGCATTAATTATTTGTTTCCTATTTATTCCCACTCGCCACTACCCCAATATAACAAAGATCGGGGGGAATGAAAGCGATCGTTTCGCCAACATATTGACGATCTCCAACCGTGTATCATCGCCAAGGGCTTTGCAGACTGCCGCTAAACCGATCATTGGTTATCAGCGCCAAACGTTACGGCAATCCACCGCTGAATTTGGTCTCTGACCGTCCGTACACCGTTCATGATCTCTTCATCGGTGCCGGTAAAACCCGACGGGTCGGGAAAACTCTCATGCAGTCGCCGTTTTCCGCCCGGAAAATAAGGGCACCCTTCCTTGGCGCTGTCGCAGACGGTCACCACATAATCGAACTCATCCTGTAAAAATTCATTAAGGCTTTTCGACCTATGGCCGGAAATATCGATCCCAATTTCCGCCATCGCCCTCACTACATAAGGGTTCAGTCTACCCGGTTCGGTGCCAGCGCTAAAGGCTTCATACCGGTCACCGTACATGGCCCGCAATAACCCCTCTGCCATTTGGGACCGGGCCGAGTTATGGGTACAAAGGAACAACACTTTTTTCGATTGCATCCAGTCATCTCCTTATCCTGGTTGTAATTGCGTAATTATTATTATCAGGTCACTACTACATTCCTAATACATATTTATATTTTTAAATACGTTTATATATTACTACAAATTAAACCGCTGTACAACTAGTTTACATCATATACGTGCGTGAAATACACTTGCTCATTATATAATCATTTTATAAAAAAGCCTTGCTCACAACTCTTGCTGGCCTGCTGGTGTTTGCCCTTGCCATATCCTTTGCCAGCGCCGCTACCCTACAGGGACAACCGCCGTACCCCTTTGCCCAGCCAGTCACGTTGACTGACGCGCAAAACAAGAGTTAATTCCCCTCTTCAATCAAATGACGGAAATCAAAAAGGTTTTCTAGGTCACTTGTTCGCGTAATCCCCCGTAATTTCACAGTGGCGCCATATTTACCGTTTTACTTTAGAAAAAAACTTTTTCAAATTTGCTGGAACTTCCACTTTACCCTTCTTCTGGCTGTCCTGCGCGGCATTATTTCCATATATATGTCTCAGTATCGCATTCACAATCATCGGCTTCGGCGGAACTGTATACTCCTTCCCTTCATAAATCCAGATCCGGCAATTAACATCTTCTCCGCACAATTCTCCGCACGACTCGCATAGAGTTTCTTTAACGTCCAGCTGGATATCCTGGCCGTTAATTCGAATCGTTGGGGAACTTATAAAACCGAGTTCCGCAGCCTGTTCTTCCGTTTGAACATGAATATAGTTGACCTTGATATCATATCCTGCTGCCTCTAGGATTTTCTTTACATCCTCAATAGCCTCATCCAAAGTGGCGCCCGTTCCTTGGCACCGCTCGCAGACGCTTAGGTCAATGTAGAGAAAGTCGATTACTATGGACTTTTGGGAGTCAGGACGCGATCCACAGCAACTTGAACTGGGATCCGAACAACAGCCGGCACTTACTACTGGGCCGCAACAGCATTTTTCTTCCTTATTCATATCGTTACACCTCCGTTTTATCAAGGCGCTAGGTAACGCCAGCTATCCCGAACGGTCTAGCCTCGTATGGGGGTCTTGTTTATCAGGGCGCGATTTTTCCTCAGGCTTTCGTCAAGCCCTGCCTTGCGGTGGGCGCCCTTGTCTCAGCCACAACCCGCTTATTGTTTAATTGTTTTATAAAATTATAATATATTCCAATATATAATGATATTCCCGCTTATCATTTTTTGTCAATTCAATTTAATAAAAAATTCCTCATGGTCGGCTTATTTTTTAACTGCCTGACTTACCCATAAATAGCATTAAAAAGCATCGCCGCTCTTACGCGCGATGCTTTCGCAGGTAGTGGTGATAAAGTGTGCTGTCAGACTAACGGGCTAGCCGGCGTGGCATCAATATAGCTCCAGGTAATCGCCCACCGCCGTATTCGTTTTGGCTGCCGTACCGGCCGGCAGTTCCACGGCCATCACGGCCCCGGCTGCCGCGGCCAAGCGGTTTGGTCCGAGCCTGCCAACGATCTTCACAACGCGGTATGTTTTATCAAGAAAGAGAACGTCGATGGCATAGCGCATACCAATGGTATGGACGCTATTGCAGGGACGAAGGATAAGCGCCGCATCAATCGGCAGCGCCGTTGTGCCCAAAAGGCCCTTGAGCCGCCGCCAGAAGGTGTCAGCCACGCGAACACGCGTGGCGACGACCGTTCCGCGGGTAACATTCTTAAGCATGGGTTCCACCTACCGCTGGGAAAAGGTGAGAAAAATCTGGATGACAGCCGGCCCCAGCACGACGACGAAGATCGCCGGAAAGATGAAAAATACCAGCGGCAGCAGCATTTTGACCGGCGCCTTCATGGCCAGCTCCCGGGTGCGCTGCCGCCGTTTTTCGCGCATACTGGCCGACTGGACCCGCAGGACCTGACCTATGCTTACGCCTAGCTGGTCAGCCTGAATTAGGGAGGTGGTAAACAGCGACAAATCAGGCACGTCGCAGCGCAGGGCCAGTGCATGGAGCGCTTCGCGGCGGGGCACGCCCATTCGCATTTCCTGCAACACCCGGGTGAACTCATCGACCAGGGCCCCCTTCATTTTTTCCGACAGTTTGGCCAGCGCGCCGTCAAACCCCAGTCCGGCCTCCACACTGACGGTAAGAAGATCAAGCACATCAGGCAGGTCTTTTTGGATACGGCGCTTGCGCAGGGCAATTTTCCGGTTAAGCAGGAAAAAGGGGAGCAGCATAGCGATGGCAAAGGCGATGAGGGACAGCCCGATGATTTTATGGGCCGCCGCGCCGGCCAGCGCGGCGAGCGTGACGGCGACCGCCGGCGCCGCCAAAGCGAAGAAGCCGGCGAGCAGGAGAAATTCGTCAGAAGTTAAACTGCCAAAACCGCCCGCCGCCGTCATTTTCTCTTCAACTGCCTGCCGCAGCGCCCGGGGCGTAAACTTAGACAGGGCCGCGGCAACGTCGCTCCTGAGCGGCGATAGCACCCGCTCTTTAAACGGCCGCGCCAGCTCCCGGTCGATGTCGCTGCGCCCCGCCGTCATTGTATCAAGCGCTTTAAGCCGCATGGCAATATTCCCCTGGGCCAAAGCAGAGACAGCCAGCAGCAGATAGACCAGGAGAAACACCGTGATAAACGACAGAACCGCGATTAACATCAGCATGGCTTTTCACCTACCCAATCATTTGGGCCAAAATATTTCGTTGGGTACCGTAATGCCGTTGGCCGCCAGCTTTTCCAGGAACTTGGGACGAATACCCGTTGGCCGGTAGCGGCCGATGATCCTTCCGCTTTCGTCTTTGCCGGTCTGCTCAAAAACGAAAATATCCTGCAGGGTGATGACATCCCCCTCCATTCCCTGCACTTCGGTCAGATGGGTGATTTTCCGGCTGCCGTCCCGCAGGCGGGCCTGTTGGACAATAAGGTCAATCGCCGAAGAAATTTGCTCCCTGATGGCCCGTACCGGCAGGTCCATGCCGGCCATCAGCACCATCGTCTCCAAGCGGCTGAGCATGTCGCGGGGACTGTTGGCATGGCCGGTCGTTAGCGAACCGTCATGGCCGGTATTCATGGCCTGGAGCATATCAAGGGCCTCGCCGCTGCGCACCTCGCCGACAACGATGCGGTCCGGCCGCATCCGCAGGCTGTTGCGCACCAGGTCGCGCATGGTTATGGCTCCTTTGCCCTCAATATTGGGCGGGCGCGTTTCCAGAGTTACCACATGCTCCTGCCTAAGCTGCAGCTCGGCGGCGTCCTCGATGGTGATGATGCGCTCATCGGCCGGGATGAAGGAAGACAAACAGTTCAAGGTTGTCGTTTTGCCCGATCCCGTCCCGCCGGACACGACAATATTGAGCTTACCTTCGACACAGGCCTTGAGAAAATTGGCCATTTCTTCGGTCAGGGTCCCGAAGTTAATTAGGTCCTGGATAGTGAGCGGGTCTTTGGCGAACTTGCGGATGGTGAGACACGGGCCCTTGAGGGCCAGCGGCGGAATGATGGCATTGACCCGCGAGCCGTCGGGCAGGCGGGCGTCGACCATCGGGGAGCTTTCATCAATCCGCCGCCCCAGCGGCGCCACGATTTTTTCGATAACATGCATGACATGGGCGTCATCGCGAAACCGCACGTCAGTGAGCACCAGCTTGCCCTTGCGCTCAACATAAACCTGGTTGGGCCCGTTGACCATAATTTCGGAAATGGTGTCATCTTTGAGGAGCGGGTCGATTGGCCCGTAGCCTAATACTTCGTCGACCACCTCGGTAATAATGCGGCCCCGGTCACTCCGCGGCACCGGCACCGCTTCTTCGTCCATAACGGCGGTGGCGATCCGCGTCACCGCTTCCTCCAGCATCGTGCGGTCTACTTCCTGGTCGGTAAGCGCCTTGCTTTCCTCCAGGCTCATCTCGTCAATAATCCGTTTATGGATCCGCACCTTTAGATTCTGATAGGGGTCGCTTTTCACCGGCAAGAAAGTCTTTGCCTTTTCCGCCCCTTTGCCTGGCTGTTCACTTTGTTTTTGCGCTTCCAGCCGTTTTAAGAGCGACATATTATCACCTTCTATTGTACCAGAGCAATATTGCGCAGCCCATAATCCCCGGCTGAATCTGCCGCCTCGCCGGGCATATACATTTTCATAAATTTGCCGGTGACGTAGTTGTCTTTGCCCGAACCATGCACTCCCTCGAGGAAAAAGGCGGCAAAGCCAACGATTTGCACCTCGCCGCGGCCGTTTACGTCGAGCGATGCCAGCACCGGCAGAATAACAATGCGCGGCGAACCTTTTTGGACCGTAGCAAAGGTAGCATGGGGATCAAGACCAATCCGGTAATTGACACCTTCACTGGTTGGACCGGACATATTGCCGGTCTCGGTTTCCACCCAATCGCCTACCCGCAGCGTGGAATTATAGCCATATTTAACATTGTCGCAGTAAGTGCTGCCGCCTCTGGCCCGTAACGCCAGGGCGCCGTAGTTGCCGGACGTACCGCTGCCGCCGCCTTCTTTTAGCTCGTAAGTTTGGCCGAACACAAAATCGTTCCAGACTACGCCAAACGGGACTACCCCGGTTGCGGCGCTAAGCGGACGGACCGCGGCCTTGGCCGCCGCTTGTACGGTCGAACTGTTAAGGCCGAACACGCGGGCGAAAAAGAGTTCCACCGGCCGGGTGGCCTGCACCGCCACGCTGTGATTGTCGATGATTTCAACCGTAACGGCGTCGCCACTCCGCCCATTGCGCGCGGCATAATCAAGGGCGCTGGCGCGGGCGGCAGCCGCGTCGTCCGGCAGGTCCTGCACGCCGGCCAAGGCAGCGGCATCGGCCAGGTTGGCCAGCTCGACCCGGTTAAAGTACAAGAGGCCCACATCCACGACAATGGCGGCAAAACCAAGCATGGCCGTAAACGCGAGCGCCGTGAGCACCGCCACGGCCCCCCGCTGGCTGCGCAGCAGTTTCCCGGCCAATTTGACGCAAAACTTACTCATACCGCATGACCGCCCTTCCCTGCACTATATAAGGGTTTTGCGGGAAAAAAGCACTGATGAGCGGCGTAACTAATTGGACAGGATTGCTGACCACGACGGTAATGGGCTCGCCGTGTATCCGGCCGGCCTCACTGGGTTCAATGGCAATCGCAAGCTGCCCCCGGTCAACGGACTGGGCAGCATTACGCACGGCGGCGGCGACAGCCGCATCACTGCCGCCTACGGCCGCTATCCGGGCTCCTTCCCGTGCTGCCGCCGTCACAACTAAATATTCATGAAAGACCCGGCCAAACTCCATCATCCCCGCCAGCAGCAGCACCACTACCGGCAGCACCAGCGCCAGCTCGACCAGCGTCTGGCCGCGGTGGTTTTTCAGCATCCGGGCAATGCCAAGCATAGTCGTCACCTCGCTTCGCCAAAAAGCGCCGCCATAAGCGGAAAGCCAATTTTATTGTAACACTGCCCGCTCAGGCCGCACATCGTGCTCCGGTCTTAACTATTGCAGGCGAACAGTCCCAGCGGCCAAACCGAGACTTAAGTCCCACCTTGGCAAAATAAACCACGCCGAAAGCGCACAATAAAAGCCCCCTGGTAGCCCAGGGGGCGTAAATCACGGTTACTGGCCGGTGGTGCCGCTTAGCTTGCCGGCGACATTATTTAACATGCTGTCCAGGTTTCCGCCCATCGTCATCAGTGCGCCGATGACCACCACGGCGATCAGGGCGAGGATCAGGCCGTACTCTACCATGCCCTGGCCTCTTTGACACCGTAAATAGGTCTTTACCATTTCCCACCACATTAACATTTTCCCTACCTCCTAAATTTATGCGCTAGTTTGATTGCGGCTGTCTGTTTTGACTATATTGTAACATTGTGAATTGCCTTTTCCATCGACCGCAGGTCTTATTCGCGCTGGGCATCCGGTCTTATTTGCATAAGTTAGCCGGCAGGGCAAAAAGTCCCAGAAATACTCACGGTAAGTGGCAATCGGAAAGTAGAAAGTGGTGAAGCGGCCAATATGTTTTTTATCGTAGCGGTACTTTGAGGAAAACCTTTGTTCCTTTTCCTTTTTCCGAAGCAATTTTCAGTTCGCCGCCCAGGATGCTGACCCGCTCACGCATGCCCATCAGGCCAAACGACTCGCTGCCCACGTTTTCCAGACCGTCAAAACCCCGGCCGTCGTCTTCCACCACGACCGATACCACCCCGGGACGAAAATCAATCCGCACCCATACGGCAGTGGCCTTGGCATGTTTCTCCACATTGGTCAGCGCTTCCTGAATGACGCGGAAAACGCCGATTTCAATATGGCTGTCCAGGCGCTTCTCCTCGCCCAGTACCTTAAGTTCGGCAATTAGTCCCGTCCGTTCTTTAAGCGTGTCCAGCACCCGGCGCAGGGTCGGAACCAGGCCCAGGTCGTCCAGCGTCATCGGCCGGAGGTCAAAGATTATTTTGCGCGTCTCCTTCAGGCACAGCCTTACTTGTTCCCGCAGCTCCCGCAGTTCGGCCTTGGCTCGCGCGATATCGGTATCGATGAGCCGTTCACACACCTCGGCGCGAAAAACGACGTTGGCCATGGCCTGGGCCGGCCCGTCGTGAATTTCCCGCGCCACGCGGCGGCGCTCCTCTTCCTGGGCCTTGATGATCTTAACGCCGAATGCCTGGCGCTGCTGTAGCGTCCCCAGGTGGGTCAGCACATTTTCCATCTGGCTGCCGAGAAAACCAAGCGCCGCTCCGACCTGCGCCACTAAACTCTCGGCCCGCTCCACGGTATTTTTCAGGTTGCGCAGGCGCAGTTCAAGCTCGTCGCGCTGCCGCCGCAAGGCTGCCTCCTGCTCCCGGGCGACGGCCAGTTCGACCTGCAGCTGGCTGGCTTCGTCATAGGCGGCCTTGACATCGGCTTCCGAATAAATGGTGAAATTGCGGCTCACTTCCATCAGCCGCAACCTAGCCCGCCGCTCGCGGCGCTCCAATTCGTCAACCTTAAAAATAATATCGGCCGTAGCTTGTTTAACGCGCTCAATGTCTTTTTTCACATGTTCCATCTCAACTCGGGCCGCCTCATAGATATCGAAAATTTGAGCCTTGCCTTTCTCCACGGCGGCAATAGTCTGTTTCACGATTTTATCCAGCAGTTTGACATCAAGTTGTTGCTGCATAGCGCGCCACCTTTAGACATTTTTTTAATGACAATTCGGCGACGGCAACCGTTTCCCTGCCGTCAAAAGAACAAAAGCGCCAGCGCGCCTTTTTAACAAAACCGCGAAGGACGCTAAGGCCGCAAAGGGTATACCGGGCGCGACGCATGTCGCGCCAAAAAAGAAAAATCCTTTGCGCACCTTCGCGCTCTTTGCGAACTACCCTGAAAAGCGTAAAACCGCAAAGGCCGCGAAGAACGCAAAGGGCTACGCGCGCGACAGTTGTCGCGCGAGATTAGTTCATAAACTTACTTTTCATTCTTTGTGGTGCTAACTGTTGGCATGATTATCTTTGCGGTTATAAACTTATACTTCCTGATATAGTACAAAAGGAGCCGACCGGCCCCTTCAGACATCAATATTGACTATCCGACGGATTAACAGCACGCCGATAATTTGGCTTACGACCGCGCCGGCCACCAAGGCCCGGCCCAGCGGGTGGGTAAACAATACCTGCATATAGCCGGGATTAAGGGCGTAAATGATCAGACCAAGCGCAAAGGGTAACAGCCCGATAATGACGCCGGAAATCCGCCCCTGCGCGGTTAAAGTTTTGATTTCCCCCTTGATTTTGATCCGACTGCGAATGGTATTGGCAATATTATCCAGAACTTCCGCCAAGTTGCCGCCCACCTGCCGCTGGATAAGCACCGCCGTCACCACCAGGTCGATGTCGTCGCTATCAACCCGTTTGGCCAGGTTATTCAGGGCCTCCTCGGTCGTAACGCCCAGGTTCATTTCCCGCAGGACCCGGGCAAATTCGGCGGCAATGGGTGGCGGCATTTCCCGCGACACCATCTCAATCGACTGCAGAAAGCTGTAGCCGGTGCGCAGCGAGTTGGCGATAAGAATTAGGGCGTCGCCCAGCTGGTCATTAAACGCTTTCGTCCGCCGCTCCACTTTAACGCGCAGCACAAGAAGCGGCACGAAATAGCCGATAATGGCGCCAATAACCGCAAACATCAACCGGCCGCGGGCAAGGGCAACCAGCGTCAGCATTCCCATGAGCGCCGAGCCGGCGCAAATGACCAAAAACTCGGAACCGCGGAGCGGCAACCCGGCCTGCATGAGCCGGTGCTCCAGCCGCCGCGACCACTGAAAAGATTCAAAATGCCTGCTAAGCTGGCGCACCAGGCTGCGCCAAACCCCCATGGCCGGGGCCACCGCTTGTTCCGGCCGGAGTGACGCCGGCGCCGGCGGCTTTGCCACATAGCGGCTAATGCGCATTTTTACTTCGCGGCGGGCGACCGTGCCGAAATGATACAGCCCGACGACCGCGACGAACACCGTAATAAAGGCAGCCGCGACAATCAGCGTTAGCATAAATTCCCTCCGTTAGCCGAAGAGACGCTTAATTTTGTGAACAACGCCGCGCGGCTCTGGTTCGGCCTTCCAGTCACCGCTGGCAATGGTGCGGGCCAAGTGAAAAATACTCTGGGACACGGCCGCCTCGGGATGGGAGACAACAAATGGCACGCCGCGGTTGACGGAAGCGACCACGGTTTTGCCGTCGCTTGGCAGGGTGGCCACAAAGGCATGGCGCAGGCTTTCCTCCACTTCCCGGACGTCCATGCCGCATTCGGCGTTGGCACGGTTAAGCACCAGCTTGAATTTGTCGTCCGTATAGCCGAGCGACTCCATAATCTCCAGGCACAATTTGACGTTTTTGACGGTGGGCAAATCCATGGCCGACACTACGAGCACCAAGTCGGAAGCGTCGAGCACCGCCAGCATGGCGTCGCTGAACGACGGCGCCGTATCGACAATAATGTATTTGAAGCAGGTTTTCATGGTCTTCAAAATGGCGGCAAGATGGCCGGCGGTCACCGTTTCCGCCTGCTCAGGCCGCAGCGGCGCCGCCAGCACTTTAACCTGCTCGCTGTAGGACGCAAGATAACTGTCAAGCACCTTCGCGTCCGGCTCATCGCCGTCCCGCACCAGGTCGGCGATCGTGGCCTGGGGCAAGATGTTAAGAAATAACGCCACATCGCCAAACTGGAGGTCGGCGTCGACGATACCCACTTTGGCCCCTGTGCGCGCGGCCAAAGCGACGGCAAGGTTGGTGGCAATGGTCGTTTTGCCGATGCCCCCTTTGGTGCTGAAAACGGTGATGATTTTGCCCGGTTCTACCGGTTTGGGTTCAAACTTAAGAACGCTGCGCCGCCTTTGTTCATTGTTATAGACCCGCTTCACGGCCTGAACCAGCTCATCGCCGGTAAACGGCTTGATCAGGTAGTCTTTGGCCCCGGCGATCATCGCCCGCCGCAGATACTCCTGCTCGCCCTGAACGCTCATGATAATGATGCTGGCCGGCAGCGCCTCGGTGGTGATTATCTCGGTGGCGGCAATGCCGTCCATGCCCGGCATGTTAATATCCATGAGAATAATGTCGGGCCGCAGTTCCCTGGCCTTAGCGATCGCCTCGGCGGCATCGGCGGCGAGGCCGGCTACCGTAATCTCGGGATGAAATTCCATCAGTTTACGGATATTTTCGCGCGTCGCCGCGCTATCGTCGGCAATAAGGACGCGGATTTTTTCGGCCATCTCACTTTCCTCCCCGCGGGTTTTCTTGGGCAAACTCGGCCATCTCCCGGGTTGTCGCCGGCAGGTACTCGGCCGGATTGACAAGCAAAGGCGTGATCAGTACCAACAGTTCGGTTTCGCCCCGTCGGAACGATGTGCTGCGGAACAGCTGGCCAAGTACCGGCAGGTCGCCCAGCATCGGCACTTTAACAACATCCTTGCTCGTCTCGGTAGCGATCAGGCCGCCGATCGCCATGGTCTGACCGGACGACAGGGCAATAGCCGTTTCGGCCTTGCGCAGCCGCACCGGCGGAATTTCCATACCGGCCCCTAATTTTATACTGCTTGCCGAGTTATAGTCGAGGCTGCTCACTTCCGCCTTAACCCTGCTCTGAATGAGGCCGTCGCCATTGACCTCGGGCGCGATATCCAGCTTGATGCCATAGTCTTTCCACTCAATGGTGATTTTGTTATTATCCTGGGCCACGGGTACGGGAATCTGCCCGCCGATCATAATACTGGCCTTATCGCCGCTCAGCGTAACCACGTTTGGCTGAGAAAGGACTTTTACCGCCCCGTTTTTTACCAGGGCCGACAGTTGGGCATTGATGTCCGCATACCCGCCAAGATCGCCGAAGACATCCCCGACCTTGGAGTTCAGCGCCGACTGGCCGAAGGCAAAAGTTCCGGGCGTGCCCGGGCTATTTCCCCATTTGATGCCCAGCTCTTTGAGCTTCTGCCGATTAATTTCAAGAACTTTCGCCTCGATTTTGACCTGCACCGGCCGCAATACTTCAAGGAGATTCACTACTTTGTCGCCATAAGCGGCGGCCAGTTTTTCCGCCCGGGCCTTTTGATACTGGTTGTCGACAGTCCCTTCGAGGATGACGGTCCGGTTGACCTTGCTGACCCGGATGCCGTCATAGCCGAGGATGCTTCTGATTTCCCCCGCTAATTTCGCGTCCGCGGCGCCTACTTCAACCTCATAGGTGGTGCGACCATACGCGGTCCAGACATGCAGCGTCGTAACACCGGGGGCCTTGCCAACCACCAGCACTTCCGTCCCCGACACGACCAGCACGTCGGCGATTTCCGGGTTAGCCACCGCCACCCGCTGCACGCCGTTGAAACCAAGAACCCGCGACTGGTTGACCGCTACGGTCAGGGCGGCGTTAGCCAGGGCGGTCGCCGCCGTCAGCATTATGCAAATGCTTATTAGTAATACTGCGCAAAACCTGCTCTTGCCCATATATTTAACCTCGCTTTAGCCGCTAGTTTACTGGATGGGGATTGTTTCCACCTTGGTACCGCGAATAAGCTGAATCCCCTTGCCACCATCATCCGGCTGCTGGCCGGCGGGTGGCGCCGGCCGGGCCGGCGTTGGCGCCGTTTCACCAGACTGTACGTTCTGTACCGGCGAGGTATGGGCGCCGACAATATCTTTCGGTGTTACCGCGTTAACAAGCGTAACTTGGGCGGAGGGCATGTAGGGACGCAAGGCCAGGCGCACCTTCCCCTTGTCTTCGGCCAATGCCAACTGGGCTACTTCGTCTGGCGTAACGGCGAGCGTCACCGTCGCCGTCTTGACGGCATCCTTTTTATCTTTGGCCCCGTCCGCCGCCCCTGCTTCCGCATCACGGTTGGCAGCCAGCACCAGGACGTTCTGGAGAATGATTTGGCTAACATTGTCGCCTACCGTATTCTGGTCGAAGGTGGCCACAACATCGACATAGTCACCGGGTTTGACAAAACCCGCCACCCCGGTCACTTCGGTGACGGCAATGGTGACCGCCCGTTTGTCCGGCGGGATGATGCCGGTAAACCCGGCCGACTTGCCTTGAATGACCAGCCGCCGTTCGGCGATTTGCTCGCCGGCCAGGATCCGGTCACGGGCAATGGCGCCCACAGCCGCTGTCAGCTCGTGGACTGCCCCGGGCTGGACATATTCGGCCGGAACTTTCGTCTCACTAACCATTTCCGCCGTAATTTTGGTCTTAGGCGGAATGTCAACTTTCGCCACTACGACGGCTACCCCGTCCTTCGGCGCCTTCTGCGTCGCTTCCTGCAGATATTTATAGATAAGGCCCGCTGTTGCCAGACTAAGCACCAGGGCAATTACCAGCACTCCCTTAGCGGACAATTTCATGCCTACCCCTCCCGGCCGTCTTCCTTTTGCCTGCCATGATAAAACCACCGTCCTTGCTATTTTCATTTTCATTATAGCCGAAAGCTCCCAAAGCGCTCATCGGACCGCCGCCTTAAACTATCCGCCGCGTCGGTCTCTATTTTATAGGACTGCGGACCTAACACCGGACGGTCAAAGCCACTTTTTCCGGCGGAAGTACACGACGAGCCAGCCCCCGACCAGCGCCATCAGGCCGAGCACCGCCGGATAGCCCCACCGCCACTTAAGTTCCGGCATGTATTCAAAGTTCATGCCGTAAACGCCGGCGATGAAGGTCAGCGGAATAAAGACGGTAGAAATGAGGGTGAGGAATTTCATGATTTCGCTCAGACGGTTATTTGTAATAGAAAGATAGATATCCAGCATGCCTGACAGGATGTCGCGATAGGTTTCGATTGTTTCCAGCACCTGGACCGTATGGTCGTACACGTCGCGCATATAGACAAGGGTACTGTCCTGAAACAGCCCCGAATCGCCGCGATCAATGGCGCCAATTACCTCCCGCAGCGGCCACAGGCTGCGGCGCAAATGCAGCAGCTCATTTTTCAGCTTATGAATATCCTCAAGCACCTTAGGGCCAGGTTCACGGTCAAGCGCTGCCTCCAGCGCCTCGATGCGTTCGTCCAGTTCTTCGAGCAGCACAAAATAATGGTCGACTACCGTATCAATCAAAGCATAAGCAAGATAGTCGGCGCCGGCCTTGCGGATGCGGCCTTTGCCGTTTTTGATACGCTCCCGCACCGGGCGAAAGCTGTCATCGTCACTTTCCTGAAAAGTAATTACATAGCCCTTGCCGAGAATGATGCTGACCTGCCCGACGCCAAAGGTCTCGCCGGCCGCAGCGCCCGCACCGCTTAGCACCACCGTTTTAAGCACGATAAACAGATACTGGTCATAGTCCTCGAGTTTGGAGCGATGGTCGGTATTTAGGATATCCTCCAGCACCAGCGGATGAATGGCAAACCGGCAACCGATTTCCTCCACCACCGCCGCGCCGGCGCCGCGCACGTCAAGCCAGGTTACGGCCGGCTCCGGCTGTAGGGGAAAAAGGTCGCCCACGGCACTAAGCTCCCGTTCATTTACGCCGGTCTCGTCATAAGCGGTCATCCACAGCCGCGCCTGGGCCGAACGGTCATCGCCGCCGATAAGCGTCCCCGGCGGCAGCCCGACCCGGGCCGCCGCCTGTTTGCGTTTGCTTCTCATGTGCTCCCCTCCTCTTCACCGCTATCAAGAAGTATTGCTAATCCTGGCGAATATTAGCAAAAACAGGACTGCTGACAAAGCCCGTTGGCTAGGGTTGTCGGACAGTCCTGTTTGGCCATGTTATCTCTACATTATTATATGGTCGCTAAATAATCGTAATGCCGCTGTCGTGGTCGAAAAGATGAATTTTGCCGAGGTCAAACTCAAACGCGACGGCCTCACCAGGCACCGGTTTAAAGTCAGGTTTGACCCGCACCACCATGCCCTGACTGCCTACCCGCACATTCAGGTAGTTCTCCGAGCCCATCGGTTCAACCACTTCCACCGTTGCCTGGGCATGGCCGCTGCCGGTCGCCGGCCGCATATGCTCCGGCCGCACGCCAAGCGTAACTTCCCTGCCCACAACGCCGGCCAGTTTGTCGGCCATCGCCGCCGGCAAGGCTACTTGCAGGCCCTGGGCGATCAGTTTTAAGCCGTCGGCGCGTTCGAGCCGGCAGGTCAAAAAGTTCATGGGCGGTGTGCCGATGAAGCCGGCGACGAACTTGTTCGCCGGACTGTCGTAAATAGTCTGCGGGTCGGCGATCTGCTGGATTACGCCGTCCCGCATAACCACAATGCGGTCGGCCATCGTCATAGCCTCGACCTGGTCGTGCGTAACATAGATGGTGGTAGTTTTCAGCCGGTTGTGCAGTTTGGCGATCTCGGTCCGCATCTGGACGCGCAGCTTGGCATCCAGGTTGGACAGCGGCTCGTCCATGAGGAAGACGGCGGGCTCGCGCACAATCGCTCGTCCAAGGGCAACGCGCTGCCGCTGGCCCCCTGACAGTTCGCGTGGCTTGCGGTGCAAATACTGACCGATGCTAAGGATTTCCGCCGCCTCCTTGACCCGCCGGTCGATTTCCGCTTTCGGCACATTGCGCAGTTTGAGGGCAAAGGCCATGTTCTCATACACGTTCATGTGGGGATACAGGGCGTAATTCTGGAACACCATGGCGATGTTGCGGTCACGGGGCTCCTTGTCGTTGACCAGCACGCCACCGATATAGATATTGCCTGACGTCTGCTGCTCAAGGCCGGCTACCATACGCAGCGTCGTTGACTTGCCACAGCCCGAGGGACCGACGATGACGATAAATTCGTTATCGGCAATATCGATGTTAAAATCGTGAACGGCGTAGATCTCGCCGAACTTTTTTACGACATGTTCACAAACTACTCTTCCCATTATTTTACTCCTTCTTTTGGCAATTAACCTTTAACAGCGCCCATGGTCAGACCTTTGATAACATAGCGCTGGAAAATCATCGTGAGAATGATGGCCGGGGTGATAATAACCACGGCGGCCGCCATGACCGGCCCCCAGCTGACTTCGGCATAGGAGACGAAGTTGTAGATCGCGATCGGCAGCGGTTTGGTCCGGTCAGCGCTCAGTACCAGGGAAAACATGAAATTATTCCAGGAAAAAATGAAAGACAGCGTACTGGCCGTCAGGACGCCCGGTCCCGATAGGGGCAGCACTATGCGGAAAAAGGCGTTCTGCAGCGTGCAGCCGTCGACGCGGGCCGCTTCCTCCAATTCGCGCGGCAGGCCGTCGAAATAGTTTACCATAATCCAGACGATCAGCGGCAGCCCTACCAGCATGTGGCTGGCGATGACGGCCGTATAGGTGTCCACCATGCGCAGTTTGGAAAATAGCATGAACCAGGGGATAAGGTAGGAAATGCCGGGCATCAGGCGGGCAACGAGGATGACGATCCCCAGGGTGCGCTGCTTATAGCGGGAAATGGTGTAGGCCGCAGGCAGGCCGATTATCAGCGATAACAACGTTGAGCCCACAGCGATGACGGCGCTGTTAAACAGATAGCGGCCGAACTGCTGCTCGACAAAGACACGTTGATAGTTTTCAAGCGTCGGGGTAAACAGCCATACCGGGGGCATGGACACGATCTGGGCCTGCGTTTTAAACGAGGCGGAAACGATCCAAAAGAGCGGGAAAAAGAACGGTACCACCACCAGCAGTACCAGGAGATACCATAACAGCTTATGCACCAATTTGTTTGTTCCCATTGTCTCACTCCTAGTATCCAGGACTGTTGCCGTCTATTGCTCCCATGACTTGCGGAACCACAGGGTAAGAATGCTGAAACCGAGCACAAGGGCGAGCAGGGCAACCAGCACCGACGAGGCGGCGCCAAACCGGAAGTAGCCGAAGCCCAGGTTATAAGCGTAGATGTTAAGCGTTTCCGAAGCAAAGCCGGGACCGCCGGCCGTCATGGTATAGATGATGTCGAACGTTTTAAAGGCGTCAATGCTCCGCAGCACCACCGCGACCAGAATGGTCGGGGTAAGGAGCGGCAGCGTCACATAGCGGAAGACCTGAAACGGCGTGGCTCCGTCCACGAGCGCGGCTTCATAAGGATCGTTCGGCAGTGCGGCCAGGCCGGCCAGGACGATCAGCGCCACCATCGGCGTCCATTCCCAAATGTCGACGAGCGCCAGGGACGGAATAACCGCCGTCGGCGATGCCAACCACTTGGAGGGCGGCAGGCCAAGCAGCTTAAGGGCATAGTTGCCAAGGCCGATGGTCGGCTCATAAAAGAGCGTCCAGGCTAAGCCGATGGCTACCGGCGTTGCCACCATGGGCAAAAGTAGTAGGGTTTTGACCAAATTTTTTCCGACAAACTCGCGGTTAAGAATCAGCGCGATGGCTACACCCAGGACGGTTTCCACGCCAACGGCCAGAGCGGTGAAGTAGACCGTCAGCTTAATCGCATTAAAAAAGCGGGGGTCTTTAAGCATTTCCGCATAGTTTTTCAGACCAACGAAATTGCCTTGCCCGCCTTGCGCCATCGAGAGGTCGGTAAGACTGATCCAGATGGTGTAAACAACCGGGAAGGCCATCATTAATACAATAAAAATGAGTGCTGGCAGCGGAAAAAGCCAACGGATATTGCGTTCAATAAAGTCGTTCAAACCGAAGTCCTCCTAACGGGGCAAGCCATTTATTTTACAGCGTAGGTGCGGCCCTCGGGCCGCACCTACGGAAAGGGTACCGCGCTTATTTATTTTCGCCGGCTTTTTGCAGCAGGGCATCGACTTTCGCCGCTGCCTCCTTGGCTGCGGCGGCAATGTCGCCGGCACCGCCGGTCTCGATGGCTTTGACAATGACGTCGCCGATCGCGTCGCGGGCTTCGCCGACAGCCGTCATCAGCGGGCGGTCATACGGTACGGCGACAGGCGAGGTTTTCTTGGCGATGTCGGCCAGGCCGGGATGGAGCTTGGCAAGTACTTCCTGATCATTCCAGATGGAAGCACGGGAAGTTGTGTTGCCGGCCAGTTGGGCCTTCTTCATGACTTCAGGGCTGGACAGCCACTTAACAAATTCCCAGGCCGCGTCCTTGTTCTTGGACTGGGCGGAAATAGCAACGGCCCATGGTACTACGTTGTAAGGCTTAAAGCCAGCCGGGCCGGCCGGGAAGGGCGCCAGGCCAACTTTATCGGCAACTTTGGACTTGTTGGGGTCTAACAGGCCGGACAGCAGCGTGCTGGCATCGGTCCACATGGCCACCTTGCCGCTGGCAAACAGGGCTTGGGCCTGGGGCCAGGACATATTGGTCACGCCGGGCGGGCCATAGTCATGGAGAATGCGGCCATAGTACTGCAGGGCCTTAACGGCTTCCGGCGAATCGATGACCGCCTTGCCGTTTTTGATAAAGTCGCCGCCATATTCGTACAGGTAGCTGGAGAACTGGGTAACGGCGGCGCCACGCTGACCGCGGGACACGATGCCGTACATTTCGGCCGATGGGTTATGCAGCTTCTTGGCGGCCGCTTCGAGTTCCTCGAGAGTGGTCGGCGGTTTCAGGCCAGCCTGCTCAAAGAGGTCTTTGCGGTAGAAGAGCATTTCCCACTCGGTAACAAGCGGGATGGCATTAATATTATTGTTGAACGTCACGGCGTCAACGGTGGATTTGGGGAAGTCGCCCCAATTCCAGCTAGCCGGCGTCTTATTGGCATCGTTTATGTAGCTGTTAAGGGGTTGATACCAGTTATTCTTGCTAAACAGGCGGCCCTCTTGGAGCGGACGGGTCATGAAGACGTCCACCGTCGATGAGCCGGAAGTCAGCTCAACCGTAAGCTTCTGGGTAAGCTGGTCTTCAAAGTAGCTTTCCATATTGACCTTGATGCCGGTCTGCTTCTCAAACTCGGGAATTAGCGATTTAATAGCCTCGGGATACGGATGGTTGGACGCGAGGAAGCGGATCGTCACACCGGCGAACTTTTGTCCGCCCTGCCCTTGTTTGGGCTGGTTGCCGCCACCGCAGCCGGCCGCCGTCACCAAAAAGACCAGAACCAGCGCCAGCAGCAGCCATTTGTTACGGAACCGTTTCAATGTTAACCCCTCCTTAGTATTAATTATTTAAAAGACTTAATTAAGTTAACCTACACCTCCAATTTTTAAGATATAGAGTACCGTTATGGGTTATTCGCGTTATTCTATTATTTTCCTTCAGCCTGTCAGCGTAAAATTTGGCTGCAAATATGTTACTTTTTACACTTGGGGGGCAGGCTTGACTTATTTAAAAAATTGACTTATTTAGGATAACACGCCACTTTCCCACAAAAAATAGGCATAAAACCTTACGGTCTCATGCCTATTCTTTCCGCGCGTGCTGCGCAACTATTTGCTTTCAAGCCATTCCGTGTGGAAAACGCCGGGCCTGTCGGTGCGCTCATAAGTGTGGGCGCCGAAATAGTCACGCTGGGCTTGGATGAGGTTGGCCGGCAGCACGGCGCGGCGATAGCTGTCATAGTAGTCGAGGGAGGCGCTGAAGGCCGGCGTGGGGATGCCCAGCTCCTTGCAGGTTTTGACCACCAGCCGCCAGTTGGCCTGCGCTTTGTCGAGAACCGACCGGAAAAAGGGATCGATGAGCAGATTGGGAAGCTGCGGGTCGCGCTGGTACGCCTCCTTGATCCGGTCCAGGAACCGGGCCCGGATAATGCATCCGCCCCGCCATAACAGGGCCACTTCGCCAAAATCCAAATCCCACTGATATTCGGCGCTGGCCGCCTTGAGAAGGGCAAAACCCTGGGCATAGGAACAGATTTTGGAGGCGTACAGCGCGTCATGAATGGCCTGGATAAATTCGTACCGGTCGCCGGTATAACGGCCGTCCGGCCCGGTAAGAACCTTGGCGGCCGCCACCCGCTCGTCTTTATACGCTGACATGCAGCGAGCAAAAACGGCCTCGGTGATAGTCGGGGTGGGTACACCGAGATCGAGGGCGCTCTGTGACGTCCATTTACCGGTTCCCTTCTGCCCGGCCTTATCGAGAATGACTTCCACCAGCGGCAGGCCGGTAGCATCGTCATATTTTGTGAAAATATCACGGGTAATTTCAATCAGGTAGGAATCAAGGTCACCCTCGTTCCACTTGGCAAAAACACGGTGCAGCTCGTCGGCCGACAGGCCGAGGGCGTTCTTCATAATATAATAGGCCTCGCTGATAAGCTGCATATCGCCATATTCGATGCCGTTGTGCACCATCTTGACATAGTGACCGGCGCCGTCAGGGCCGACATACGCACAACATGGCCCGTCGGCCACCTGGGCCGCGATGCGGGTAAAGATCGGGGCTACTTCCTGGTACGCGTCCCGGTCGCCGCCCGGCATCAGGCTGGGCCCTTTCAGCGCCCCTTCTTCGCCGCCGGATACCCCCATGCCGATAAAGCGGATGCCCTTGACGGCTAGTTCGCGCCAGCGGCGCCGCGTATCTTCAAAGTAGGAGTTGCCGCCGTCAATGATAATATCGCCCGGCTCTAGATAAGGCAGCAGTTCACCGATCATATCATCCACCGGCTTGCCGGCTTTGACCATGAGCATGACTTTCCGCGGGCGCTTGAGCATGGCGACCAGCTCGGCCACCGAATGGGCGCCGCCAATGGCGAGGCCTTTGCCGCGACCGGCCACAAAATCGTCCACTTTGCTGACCGTCCGGTTATACACAGCTACGGCAAAGCCTTTGCCAGCCATATTAAGGACCAGATTTTCCCCCATAACGGCCAAGCCGATAAGGCCAATATCATACTGTTTTTCCATTAATTACCCTCCAGCGCAAAATTCTCCACGGCTCACAAATTCGCTTAATGGCTAGTATTTCCCTTTTGCAGAAAAGAAAAATAAGACGTTCGCGGTTCTCTCCCCCTGTCCCCTGTCCCCTTTCCCCTCTCCACTTTCCACTCGTCCACTTTCCGATTTTCAATTTGTTTTGACAATTCGCCGTTTTAGGTATAAAATGGTAGCAGGAATTAATTGGCAGCAGCTGCAATAAAATGAATAGTGTAACGAGGGAGCTCATGTTATGGGCTGAGAGTGGGCTAGCGAGCACCAGACCTCTTGACCTGATCGGGGTAATGCCCGCGTAGGAAGGTATTTTAAGCGCACCTAACCTAACCGGGTGCGCTTTTTATATTTAGAATAAGGGGGGAAACGGTTTGAAAGTCCTGATAAACGGCAACCCGGTCGAATTACCGGAAGGCATGACGCTGGCCGGGCTGGTGGCCCGCAAGGCGCTAAATCCGGCAACTATTATTACCGAACTTAATTTGGCCATTATCCCCAGAGACCGCTGGCCAGCAACCGTATTAAAAGAAAATGACCGCTTGGAAATCGTCACCTTTGTAGGGGGAGGCTAAACCAATGGCAGATGTATTGAAAATTGGCGACAAAGAACTTACCAGCCGCCTCTTTTTAGGCACCGGTAAGTTCGCGTCCAACAAATTGATCCCCGAAGCCGTCGCGGCTTCAGGAGCGCAAGTGGTGACCGTGGCGCTAAGGCGCGTCGACCCAGACAGCCGCGACGAGAACATTATCAACTATATTCCGCAGAACTGCATTTTAATGCCCAACACTTCCGGCGCCAGAACCGCCGAGGAAGCCGTGCGGATTGCCCGCCTGGCAAGAGCCGCCGGCTGCGGCAACTGGGTCAAGATTGAAGTAATATCCGATAACCGTTATTTACTACCTGATAACTACGAGACAATTAAGGCAACCGAAATTTTAGCGGCCGAAGGCTTTGTCGTACTGCCCTATATGAGCCCTGACTTAATTGTGGCAAAAAGGCTGGCCGCAGCCGGGGCGGCGGCCGTAATGCCGCTGGGGGCGCCGATCGGCAGCAACCGTGGGTTAAAGACAAAAGAGTTGATCCGGATTTTAATCGAAGAAATACCTTTGCCGATCATTGTCGACGCCGGCATCGGCCGGCCGTCGGAAGCAGCCGAGGCAATGGAGATAGGCGCGGCGGCGGTCTTGGTGAATACCGCTATTGCAACCGCGGCCGACCCGGTAGCCATGGCGAAGGCTTTTGGTCTGGCTGTCGCCGCCGGACGCACCGCCTATTTGGCCGGCCCGGGCGCTGTCCAGCAGTATGCCAGCGCCTCGTCGCCTTTGACCGGCTTCCTCCGCGAATAACCTATGAAACGAGGTCGGTAAAATGGGCACTTTTTACGACGTTATTAAAGACTATCGAAGCTTCGACTTTGCGGCCTATTTTTCGCAAGTTACCGCTAGTGACGTGCGGCACATCCTGAGGCAAGACCGGCTCAACGCGTTCGATTTTTTGGCCTTGCTGTCACCGCCGGCAGAGCCCTATTTAGAAGAAATGGCCCAAAAGGCTCACCGCTTAACCGTTCAGCATTTCGGCCGGACAATGCTTCTTTATACGCCTTTGTATTTGGCTAACTATTGCGTTAACCAGTGCGTTTATTGCGGCTTCCGGCTGAACAATAAACTGGAGCGGAAAAAACTCACTTTGACGGAAGTTGAACGGGAAGCCCAGCTTATTGCCGCTACCGGCTTAAAACATATTCTCATTCTTACAGGCGAATCCCGGCAGCATTCACCGGTTTCCTACATTAAAGACTGTGTTAACATACTGAAAAAATACTTTACTTCCATCAGCATTGAAATCTACCCGCTGACCCAGGAAGAATACGCCGAATTAATCGGCGCCGGTGTGGACGGCCTGACGATTTACCAGGAAGTGTACAACGAAGAGGTTTATGCCGAAATGCACCCCGCCGGCCCAAAACGCAATTACCGGTTTCGGCTGGAAGCGCCGGAGCGGGCCTGCCAGGCGGGGCTGCGGACGGTAAACATCGGCGCTTTGCTCGGCCTTAACGACTGGCGGCAAGAAGCATTCTTCACCGGCCTGCATGCCGATTACCTGCAGCGCCGGTTTCCCGACGTAGAAGTAAGCATTTCGCCGCCCCGGATGCGGCCGCACTTTGGCGGCTTTGCGCCCCCGGTTATGGTGAGCGACCAGAATCTGGTACAGTATGTTTTGGCCTTCCGGTTATTTATGCCGCGCAGCGGGATTACCCTGTCAACCAGAGAGAATGGGCGCTTGCGGGACGCGATGGTAAGGCTGGGCGTGACCAAAATGTCCGCCGGCTCCTGCACGGCGGTCGGCGGCCGCTCCGACCATGAGGCCGTCGGGCAATTCCAAATTTCCGATGAACGCACGGTGGCGGAAGTGGCAGCAATGCTGTATGCCCAGGGTTATCAGCCAATATATAAAGATTGGCAGGCGCTGTAACGCTGCGTCTGCCGGAACAGGAGCAAGAGCGGCATGAATACTTTTGAGCAAGGATTACTGCGTTATTTTACGGCCAATATGCTGGCCAAAATCCAGTCTGTCAAAATCGGTATTGCCGGCGCCGGCGGCCTGGGGTCAAACTGCGCTCAACTGCTGGTGCGGTCTGGTTTTAAGAAGTTCAAAATTGTCGATTTTGACTGTATTGACTACAGCAACCTCAACCGGCAGTTTTATTTTCTCCACCAGGTTGCCAAGCCGAAGGCGCCAATGCTACGGGAAAACTTGCGCCAGATTAACCCTGATGTCGAAATAGATATCGTCCAGACAAAAATAGATGAAAATAATATTAACGGACTGTTCGGGGACTGCGACGTTGTCGTCGAGGCCGTCGACCGGGCGGAATTCAAGAAAATGATTGTCGAGCATTATATCGCGTCCGGGAAACTCTTGGTCGCCGCATCCGGGCTGGCCGGCTGGGGCGATAGCGACCGCATTCGCGTCCACAAAATTAAAGATAATTTTTACTTAGTAGGCGATCTGACAACCGCGAGCGGGCCTGACTGCCCGCCGGTGGCACCTTGTGTAAATATTGCCGCGGCCAAACAAGCCGACGTAATTCTTAACTGGGTTTTAGGACCAATAAAAAAAGGGGGCAACTAGTGTGGATAGACAAACGGCCTTAGCCATTTTGCACCGCGCCGACATCTACGGCATAACTTCGGAAGAGCACTCGCTGGGACGCAGCAATGTCGAGGTAGCCCAGCTCATGATCGCGGCCGGCATTAAGGTAATTCAGTACCGGGAAAAAGACAAGAAGGCGCGCCTTATGTATGAGGAGTGCTGTAAAATTCGCGAGCTCACCCGCGCCGCCGGCGTACTGTTTATTGTTAACGATCACATTGATTTGGCTATGTTGGTCGAGGCTGACGGCGTGCATATCGGTCAAGACGACCTGCCGCCGGCCAAGGTTCGCGAGCTGGTGGGCAAAGAGATGCTTATCGGCCTGTCAACCCACAACCCGGCCGAGGCCCAGGCCGCCGAAAAAGCGGGTGTTGTTGATTATATCGGGGTCGGCCCCATCTATGCGACTCAAACCAAAAAGGATGTCAGTGCTCCGGTTGGGCTGGAATACCTTTCTTATGTCGCCCAAAACATTTCCCTGCCCTTTGTGGCCATCGGCGGGATTAAGGAGCATAATCTCGCCGAAGTCATCCGCCATGGCGGCCGCACCGTCGCCTTAGTAACGGAAATTGTCGGCGCGGTGGATATCAAGGCAAAAGTCCAGGCCCTGCGCGCGAAATTTACATGATTTACCATTGACGAAACAGCACGCAGTCTGCTATAATTTAAAGCTGTCTGGGGTTATAGCTCAGTTGGTTAGAGCGCTTCGTTGACATCGAAGAGGTCAGCGGTTCGAGTCCGTTTAACCCCACCAGCGTCGGGGCGTAGCTCAGTTTGGTAGAGCGCCATCTTGGGGTGGTGGAGGCCGCTGGTTCAAGTCCAGTCGCTCCGACCATAAACTTTCGGGGTGTAGCTCAGTTTGGTAGAGCGTTCGGTTCGGGACCGAAAGGTCGTAGGTTCAAATCCTGTCACCCCGACCATCCAAAATTTTAACGCCAACCATTGCGGTTGGCGTTTTGTTTAGGCTTTGCATGAAAAAGCGCACTGCGCCTATTAAAAACCACAAAGGACGCTAAGGACGCTAAGGGTATACCGGGCGCGACGCATGTCGCGCCAAAAAAGAAAAATTCTTCGCGTAACTTCGCGCGTGCCCTTTGCGGTAAAAGCTTATACTTTCTGACAATGAGGCATAAAGGCCGCCCGACGGGCGGCCTTTGTCATTTATAGCTTTTTATTTCAGCTGGCATTTGCCAGTTTGCTAATTTCCGCCTTAATCTCTTCCCACACAATAATCGGCGCTTTAGCAAATCCGTTGAAAACCGTCGCCGAAGCGGAAGTGTAGGAGCCGCAGGCCGGCACTAAGATAAGGTCGTCCATCGCCAGCGGCGGCGTCAGTTTATCACGGAACAGGACGTCCAGCGAGTCACAGCTCGGCCCGGCGAAGGTCGCCGCGATTTTCGGCCCGCACTTAAAGGTCTCCAATTCAAAGTCCCAGTGGTCGAAGATAATGCCGGAGAAAGTACCGTACAGGCCTTCATCCAGGAAATACCACTGCTGGCCGTTACGCTGCTGCACGCCGATGACGCGGGTAATAAGGTTGACAGCCGTACCGCAGATAAAACGGCCCGGCTCGGCCCATATTTCGGTATTGGGGAAGTACTGGGCCAAGGCCGTGCGGATCTGGCTCATCATAGCTGCCGCATCCACCTTCATGCCAATCGCCGGGATGGGAAACCCGCCGCCGATATCCAGAATACGCAGATTAAACCCTTTTTGGGCCGCAGCGTCGAAAATCCGGCGGCAGGCCGCCAGGGCGTCCACATAGGCGCCGGCGTCGGTCGACTGGCTGCCCACATGAAAACAGAGACCGGCCACGTCCAGCCCCTGCTCGCGGGCAATCGTCAAGAGACGGAGCGCTTCGTCGGGGTGGGCGCCAAATTTTTTATTCAAGTCGACCAGGGCGTTGGGATTATCGACCCGCACCCGAAGCAGCACCGTGCCGCCCGGGACCGCCTTGGCCATCTTATAAATCTCGCTTTCGCTGTCAAAAGTAAATTTGCGCACACCGGTTTGCCGCGCCGCCGCCAACCCGGACGCGGTTTTCACCGGATTGGCGTAGACAATGCGCTCGGGCGCGATGCCCATCTGGGCCAGGGCCAGGATTTCGCCGTCCGAAGCCACGTCAAAACACGCGCCGAGACCGGCGAGCTCGTCAATAATGCGCGAGTCCGGATTGGCCTTCATGGCATAATAGATATGCACGCCAGGCAGGTGTTCTGCCAGGAAATTGTAATTATAACGGATTTGGTCGCGGGACAACACCAACAGCGGGGTGCCATATTTGGCGGCCAGTGCCTCCACGGCCGGTTGTGACAATTTGAATATTTTTTGCATTAGTCTGCACCTGCCTCTCGATTATTCGCTTTCCTGATTGTATCATAAACAGCCAAAAGTGCAATAGCAAAGGCAGGAAAAATTCAGGGAGTAACAGAGGCGGCAAGCCCAATAAGCTGCCGCCTCTTTAGTTAAAGCACCTGGCTGATGTGCATCGCCCGGAACTTGCCCGCGCTTTTCGCGGCCGCCTTATTCAGTTGCACCAGGCAGACAGGACATTCGGTAACGACGATTTGGGCGCCCGTCTGCTCGATATTGGCTCTTTTCTTGTCAAGAATCGCCTCCGCAATGTCAGGATAATCAATATGGAACGAACCGGCGCCGCCACAGCAGGTATCGGCGCCAGGCATTTCGACGTAATCCGCTGCCGCAGTGAGCAGCTGTCGCGGCTGCTTTTTGATCCCCTGGCCGCGGCCGAGATGGCACGGCTCGTGGAAGGTAATCTTCACAATGCTGCGTTGCCTGGGCTGATAGCCCACCTTTACCAGATATTCGCTGAGGCCCATAATCTTGCGGCTGAACGCGGCCGCCCGGTCTTTCCACTCCGGGTCGTCGGCAAAATAGGAAGCAACGTGTTTGAGCATGCCGCTGCAGCTGGCGCAGTCGCTAACCACCACATCAACGTCTTCAAACAGGCGGATGTTTTCTTTCGCCAGTTCCAGAAAATCGCCGCGCAAGCCGTGGGCCAGGTGCGGCAAGCCGCAGCACACATTGTCCACCAATTTCGGCTCGGACAGCGTGCGTAAAATCGCCACCGTCTCCCTGGCCGCCTCGGGAAACATCATCCGCATGCCACAGCCATAGAAATAGGCCACTTTAGCATTCGCCGGGAGACTTACGCTCCGATGGGGCGCCGGGCCGCCGAGGGCGGCCGGGCCGGCAAAATTGGCAAGATACTGCTCGCGGGTCAACCCACTTGGTGCCATACCGAAAGGCACGAAACGGTTTAACCCCACTTTGCGCAGCACGCCCAGGGCCCCGGCCGACATTTTGACCAGCGTCCGGTGTTTCAGCATCGTGCCGAGCGCCTTATACTTTATACCGGCGCCGGACTTGTCGGCAAAGTACTGCCGGACGGCCATCATCGCCTCATCGGTTTTGACCTTGCTCGGACAGTTGTCGACGCACGTCCGGCAGAGCAAGCAAAAATTCATCGCTTCCAGCACGTCAGGCGTGGGCTCAAACCCGCCCTGCACCAGCGCGCGGGCGATGTTATTTTTGCCGCGGGCGCTGGACGCTTCAATATCTTTTACGCCAAACAGCGGACATACGGTCAGGCAGGTGCCGCAGCGGTCGCACTGGCTGACGATGCTGCTCACCTTTTGCAAAAGGTCGCGTTTATCGGTATTGCTCATGATAAGCTCCTTCTAGCAAATATTTACCATATTTTCCCGGGATTTAAAATGCCTTTCGGGTCGAGCGCCTGTTTAATCGCTTTGTGCACCCTGATACCCCCTTCACCCAGGGCACTTATCGTATACGGCCGTTTAGTAATGCCAATGCCGTGTTCGCCGGACAGCGTGCCGCCAACGGCCAGGGCCTCGGCAAAGATCTCGTCAACCGCCTTGTGCACCCGTTCGGCTTCTTCGGGATTAGACAGGTCGCACAAGACCGACGGGTGCAGGTTGCCGTCGCCGGCATGGCCATAAACGGCGATAGGCAGGTTGTATTTTTCGGAGATTTTGCGGATGCGACGGACCATTTCGGGAAATTCGTTGCGCGGCACCGAAATGTCCTCACCCAGCCGGTTGGGCGCCATGGCCCCTACCGCCGAACTAAGGCCGCGGCGGATTGCCCAGATGTCTTCCTCTTCCTGCTTCGATTGCGCGATGCGCACTTCCGCAACGTTAAAGCCGCGGGCAATCGTCGCGATCTGTTCGGCTTGCTTATCAAGTTCTTCCTTATTATCGCCGTCGATTTCGATAATAACGCAGGCCTCGACGGCCTGATCGATATCGAGCTTGCGATGGCGGGCCACCGCCTGAATACTCATTTTGTCCATCAGTTCGGCCGCCGCCGGCACAACGCCGGACTGCAGCATCTTATGAATAGTGGCGCAGGCGTCGTCAAGGGAGTAGAACATAAGCTGCAGCGTGTTACGCGCCTTGGGCATGGGGATAAGCCGGAGCAACACCTTGGTGATGATGCCCAGCGTGCCTTCCGAGCCGGTGAACAATTGGGTAAGGTTATAGCCGGTTACATTCTTAATGGCCTTGCCGCCGGTTTGAATAACCGTGCCGTCGGCCAGCACCACTTCCAGGCCCATCACATAGTTGCTGGTAACACCATACTTGACGGCCCGCATGCCGCCGGCGTTTTCGGCGACATTGCCGCCGATGGTGGAAAACTTCCAGCTTGCCGGGTCAGGCGGATAGAATAAGCCTTTGGCCGCACAGAAATTGTACAGGTCAACCGTCCGCACCCCTGGTTCGACGGTGATCATCATGTTCTTCTCATCGAATTCCAAAATCTTGGTCATCCGGTCAAGGCATAAAGAAATACCGCCGGCCAGGGGAATACTGCCTCCGGTGCGGCCACTGGCCGCTCCCCGCGGCGTTACCGGGATGCCATGCTCGTTGGCCAGCGCCATTACTTGCGACACTTCCTCCGTCGTAAGGGGACGGACGACAACGTCAGGGTTATTGGCGGGCACGAGCGGAACAAAAGACGAATCATAAGAGTAGCCAAAACGGTCGATGTTGGAATCGAGCACGTTTTCGGCGCCAACAATGGCGCGCAGTTTTTCTTTAATTTCATTGGCTATCATTGCAGCACCTCCGTGTGAAATGCAAAAAGCAGCCTCCGCTTCTGGCGGTTCAGGGCCGTCACCTTGTAGTTGCCATTTTATTTAAATCATTCGACATATTTAAAAGGCACTCCTTTCTAATCTTTTGACAAAAGCGGCAAAAGTTAAACGCCTTGCCAAAACCGCCTACCATTGCCGCCAAAATTTGCGGCCGGTTAGCGGCAATAAAAAGCTGCCCGGGGTAGAGGGCAGCTGTAAAAACTGGATGTCATTGTTTCAAATTTGGTAAAAAGCGCTTTGCGCCAAGTCTACTACCCGAGGCTGCAGCCCTTTTGCTTGTACATAGTCCGCGCCGGCGGCAGTGGTGATAACCGTGCTGCCTTGCCCGCAGACATAGCCGTTCACCATAATAACCTTACCGTTTACTATTGTCATAAAGGCCTGCTGTCTAGTCAGGTCAAGCACGGTAATGTCGGCGTCGGCGCCAGGCCGGAAATGTCCTTTGTTCATGAGGCCAAGAATACGGGCCGGGTTATAGCTGGTTTTCTGGACAAACTCTTTCAGCGTCAACGCCTGTAGTTTGACAAGGGACAGCCCCATTTCGACAATAACATTGCGGGGGATGCCGCCGCCATCGGTGCTGATGGCGTCGACGACAAAACGGCCGTCAGGGCGCTTAGCCGTGGCCAGCCGCAGCCGCGGCTCAGGCGGGTTGACATTGAAGCTGACAGTGGTATCGGTTTCTTTTTGTCGCCAGTACGCTGCCGCTTCCGGGCCGGTAGCGAGCACCACTTCGCCACCCGCTTCCATGTTGATTTGGGCCCAGCCGGCCAAAATGGCCTCCTCCAAGCCTTGTTCGGTCGGCGCAAACCCGCCGGCTTCAAGACATTTCCGGGTTTGCAGGCTTTCCGGCGCTCCTTGCGCGCACCTGGCGCTGGTACCGTTAAGGGGCGAAAGGTACGACTCACAGCGGATGTTGGGGTTAGCAATCAGGGCGGCAATGGCTTCTTCTGCTTCCTGCATCCAGGGGCGGATCACCCCCCGCGTGTAGCTGTTAATATGAGCAATATGCAGCGCCTGGCCTTGCGCCAGTTCGATCGCTTCGAGAAAGCCTTCAATGTTAGAACCTTTATTTAAGGTGCCGCAGTGGAAGGCAATGTAAGCCTTATTTTGATTGGCTACTTCGATGGCCCGGGCCGTAGCGTCAGGCGTTAGTGGGTAGTGACCGCCGAGCAGTTTAAGGCCAATAGCCCCCTTTTTTAGTGACCTGTCCAGCAAGTCCTGCAGTTCAGCCGTGCCGGGATTGGTGTCCTTTACGGTGTACTCAGGCCGCACATACTCAATCGTGGCGACATTCAGGCCCACCCCGTAGTCGCGGGCCAAATCGAGGACACTGTCGACCGGTCCGGCCATGTCCAAGGTGGTCGTAACCCCCGCCTTGGCCAGCATCTTGTGGCCAAATTTGCCGCCAATCCAAGCCGATATGTGCGTATGCAGGTCGACAATGCCGGGTACGACATGGTAGCCGCGTAGTTCGATTACTTCCTGGGCCAGAGTGGGAGCAATATCCGGCGCAATCTCCGCGATTTTACCGTCCTTAATGGCAACGTCCGCGACCTCTTCGCGGTCGGTGGCATAGTCAACAACCGTGCCGTTTTTTAAGAGTATGTCATAGCGATAAGCCATGTCCTTCCCCTCCTAATGGCTAAACATCCTGCAGGCTATCCGAATCAGCACCGCGAGCAGCTGACTAATAGTCTTATCCTTGATTTATCTGGGGTCGGAAATATGAAAATGTATCAATTGTGTAAAAAGGGATTGCGTTTCAAAAAAAGAGCCATTTTCAAAATCCGCAGTTAAAGCGGAGATTTTAAAATGGCTTATACCAAATTACCATAGTTCCAAACTTTTGCAGAACCCTTATTAAGAAATTTAATCTAGCACTGATTTGGTTAATAATACTGCGGGCGCCGGTCGGCGAATACCGGTACTTTCCGGCGAATTTCCGGCACGATCCCAAGATCAATATCGGCAATAATAACCTGTTCTTCGGTTTCGGACCCCTCGGCCAGAACTTCGCCCCAGGGACTCACAACCAGGGAATGGCCGAAGAAGGTGTTGCTATGGTCTTGGCCCACCCGGTTGACGGCAACGACAAACATCTGGTTTTCAATGGCCCGGGCCTGGCTCAGGATAAGCCAGTGCCGGCCGCGGACCGCCGGCCATTCGGCCGGTACGAACAGCACCTGCGCCCCTTTTAGCGCGAGCGCGCGCGTCAGTTCGGTGAACCGGAGGTCATAGCAAACGATGCCGCCGGCCTTGCCAAAGCTGAGGTCAAATAAGCCTTGTTTATCGCCAGGAGCCAAATATTTTTCCTCATTCATCATCGGCACCAGGTGAATTTTACTGTATTTGCCGATCACTTCACCGGCGCTGTCAATAACATAGATGGTGTTATACACCTTGCCGTCGCGGATTTCGGCGATTGAACCGCCGACAATTTCGACGCCGTTGTCTTTGGCAAACTTCTGCAGCATTGTGACGGTAGGCCCGCCATCAGGCTCGCCAATCTCCAGTAATTGGTCAAGCACATAGCCCGTTGTCCATAGCTCGGGCAGCACGAACAACTTGGCGCCAGCCTTGGCGCCTTGCTCCAGCATGGCCAGCGCCTTTTGGCGGTTAGCCTGGACATCGCCCAGGACGATATCCATTTGCAGCAGTGCGACTTTCATTACTCAACCATCTCCTCACCCAGCACCACCACTTCGTAATGGTGGGTAATTTTACGGCAAAAATATTTGATATAGAAATACCGGTTATTTAGATATATTACTTTATGGGGCAAAATACACCTGCAGGAAATTGGCCATCTTTTCGGAAAATTCTTGGCGCCAGTAAATCACGCCCAGCGCTACCGTCTGGCATTACCGCATAATATTTTTTTACCCTACCACCGTCCGCGCAAGCTCCCGGGAAATATTGCGGCAGCCCGTTTCTTTAATCATCAGCGTACATAACAAGCCAAGCACAAGCACCAATGCACAGCCACCAAACGCTACCTGAAAGGCTTGCTGCGAATAGATCCTAACCCCGTGCTCCATAGCGCCCTGCCATTGCCGATCCAGAACCCAGCCAAAAGCGGGCTGCATGAGCGCGGCGCCTACGAAACCGCCGGAGTTGCCTACCCCGGCCGCGATGCCCGTCAGTTCCGGCGGATTGACTTCTTTGGTGCAGGCCACCGCCATGTTGACTCCGGATACCCCGAGTCCGATACCGAAACAAAGCGGATAGAGCGCCCATACCGGGGGTTTCCCGCCATTCCAGACCGTCAACACCAGCCATACCGCCAAGAAAAACACGGTATTCCAAATATACGGCCCCCGCCGCAGTCCTAACCGGTCGGAAATAACTCCCAACAATGGCCCGCCCACCATAGTGCCTAACGCCATCGCCATGATGTAATTAGCAGCTTCCGTACGCGGCATACCGTAAACTTGCATGAAGTAAGGAACGGCCCATATGCCCATAAAGGCCATATACACGCCGTAGATTGCCACGGCCGCCAAAACCGGCCACCACGTATGCGGATTGCCAAGCACAGTTTTCAAAGCCCTTCCAATGCCGCTTCTCCCATTGACCTGTTGACTGCCGGCATCACGCTCAATGCCCTCAATCTCGGCAAGCGAAGGCAAACCGACATCAACCGGGCGATCCCTCACCATGAGCCAGCAAAATCCCGCCATTAGCATGGAATAACATCCAATTAAAACGAAGGCTGTCCGCCAGCCGAAAGCATCGACCACATACGCCAGCGGTGTAGCGGATAACAAAAACCCGGCGCTGCCGGCGACGACAATTAGTCCGGTCATTGTGCCGAATTCCCGCAGTCGGAACCATTCAGCATGAATTTTCACGATGCTGACATAGATCAGACTTACGCCTAAACTAGCGAAAAAGCGTCCGGCGTATAACCCGGCAATACTGCCGGACCAGCTGAAAAAAAACGCTCCCAAGGAAGCAGTGACTAAGGCGGCCGTTACGATGAGTCTTGGCCCGAAACGATCGGTTAATATTCCTGCCGGCAGCTGCATGACGGCATATGTATAAAAGTAAATGGAGGCTAAATTGCCCATCTCTGACGCCCGTTCGATTGCAAAATCGCGCATCAGGTTGTCCGTCACCACGCCCATCACCGTTCGGTGAAAGTAAGGGGTAAGAAAAGCCAGGGCGAGCGGCAGCCAAATCAGCCATCTCCGCCGATGATATTCCTGCATAATTGCCGTCGTTATCACAACATCCCTCCGTTAGCCGCTGTTTACTGCCATTAAATATCTCTTCCTTTTCTTGGCCGAAAATCCTGCCCAATTTACATTATTTACCGCTTCAAATCCTAATTCTCCCGGCCGCGCCTGTCTTGGCAAAGTATACTATGCTTATCAATGCTTACGAATGTTCAAGCAAACCCTATAACGCAAAAGGGCGGGACAATCCCGCCCTTTTACTATTTCCTTTGCCAGCTGCATTATCCGCAGTTTTTTCTCCCCGCTTGGGTTAAGCCCTTCGCCGTGCTACAGCGCTATCAACCACAGGATATTTTACTGATAAGATCATCAACGAACTGCCTGGCAATCCGGCCGGAACGGCCCGAATGGGCCATTTCCCAGCGCAGCGCCTGCGCCCGGAGCTCAACGGACGGTAAGTCAATGTTGTTTTTGCGGGCGATGTCTTCTACTATCTTAAGATACTCGTCCTGGTTCGGCGAGGGATAGGTCAGCGTAATGCCAAACCGATCCGCGAGGGAAATTTTTTCGTGAATGGTATCTTGATGGTGGACCTCATCCCCGGCGCGGTCCTGCCACGACTCCCGGATTAAGCGTCTGCGGTTTGACGTAGCATAAATCAAAACGTTATCCGGCCGTGTTTCCAGCCCGCCGTCCATCACCGATTTTAGCTGTTTATAGCCTAATTCCGACTCCTCAAACGACAAATCGTCAATAAACAAAATAAACTTTTTGCCCCACTGGCGGGCAGCGTTCATAACCGCCGGCAAGTCCTGAAGGTCATTTTTCGTTACCTCGATAAGCCTGAGCCCATCTTCATAGTAGCGATTGGCCAGCGCCTTCACCGACGAGGACTTCCCCGTTCCCCTGGCGCCGACCAGTAGCACGTTGTGGGCAGGTTTACCGGCAAGAAAAGCCTCGGTGTTACGGAGCAAGGTCTTTTTCTGGCGCTCATAGCCCACAATATCTTCCAGTCGTATCGGGTCGATGTGCCTGACCCCCACCAGACCTTTTTGCTTATCCCACCTAAACGCTCGGCAGCCGGCCATTTCGCTGTAACCATACCGGGCATAATGCTCACAGAGCAGCGCGGCGACCTGCTCAGCCGAATACCGGTCGGTACTGTCCAGCAGCCAGTCCTGCACCTCAGCAATATTATTGTCCCGTTTTTGATAAGTAGGGTTATAACTCAGCACAATGCTGTCAAAACCGCACTGCTGACTCTGCCTAAACACTTTTTTAAGGATCGTTATATCGTAAGCAGCAGCCTTCAGCAGGCTTGCTCCGACTTTGCCTCCGGTTTTCTCCGCCGTCCTGCTGAAAACATTATTATCGAAGCTGACAAGATGAATTATATAGCTATTGAGGAGATTGCCCGCCAGCCCCAGCTCCTCCGCTTTTACAATCAGTTCCCCGGCCAGGTCTCCCCTTAGCTTCGGGCATTCGTCCTTGGCAAAAGCCATTAACTTTTTGATTACCTCATCTTGCAACAGATTTCTATAAACCAACAGTTGTTCAAGTTCGGAAAAAATCCTCGCCATTTTTAGGCCTCCATCTTAAAATGACCAAAACTATTCCACAAAACAGTGGATGGCCTGGCCTGGCCGCACCATCGGCAGCACCAGGCAGTCCGGATTAATATCAGCAATGATTACCGTCGGCCCGGCCCCGCCGAGCGCCTCTTGAAAAGCGGCGGCAAACTCGTCCGGTGTGCTTGCCTTATAGGCCTCAATGCCGAAGCTCCGGACAAACCCGACAAAATCAAAAGGGACCAAATTGGTTGCAGCATAGCGCTCTTGAAAGAACAGTTTTTGCCACTGCCGCACCATGCCCAAAGCCTGGTTATTTAAAATCACGCAAATCAGCGGCAGCTTCTCATTTACGGCGGTATAGAGCTCCATGCCGGTCATCTTAAAGCCACCGTCGCCAGCAATTAGGATGACGCGGCTGCCGGGGCAGGCCACCTGCGCGCCAAGCGCTGCCGGCAGGCCAAACCCCATCGTCCCCAACCCACCAGAAGTGATCCAACTGCGCGAACTGTCAATTTTTAGATGCTGCGCCGCCCACATTTGATGTTGGCCCACGTCGGTTACCCAAACTACCTGTTGCCCGGCCGCAGCCTTGGCCATATGCCGCATCAGCCAGGCAGGGTCGATCTGGCCCGGGCACATTTTGCGGCTTGTTACCGCGTGCCGCCACTGGGCGATCTTTTCCCACCAGGGCGCTAAGTCAGCGCGCGCTGCCCGCGCCAGCGCCGCCAATATTTGCTTTAGTGAAGCGCGTACATTGCCGATGAGGGCAATCTCCGTTTCCATGTTTTTGCCGGGTTCGGCAGCGTCAACATCCAAATGGATAATGGTTTTGCCGGAAGAATAATTGGCCGGATCGCCGGTAACACGGTCGTTAAAGCGGGTACCAACGGCTAAGACCACATCGGCATAGTGCACCGTCAGGTTAGCTGCCTTATGCCCATGCATCCCGGTCAACCCGAGAAACTGGCGGTGGTCGGCAGGGAAGGCCCCCAGCCCCATTAACGTACTGACAACAGGAATGCCTGTTTGTTCGGCAAGCGCCATAACTTCACGCTCCGCCGCCCCTGTTTTTACCCCGCCGCCGATTACCAGAACCGGCCGCTCGGCGGTGGCAAGCGCTTTAGCCGCGGCGCTCACCACATGGTCAGGCACACTGTCCTGCTCTTTGTGCGGCTCAATCCCAAGAGGACGGTCAGGGCAGTAATCCGTTTCGGCAAGCAAAACGTCCCGCGGCACATCGATCAGCACCGGCCCCGGCCGCCCACTGGTGGCGATCGCGAAGGCCTTGTCGATCGTTGCCGCCAGTTGATTCACATTTTTGACCAGAAAGTTATGTTTCGTTATCGGCATGGTAATACCGATGACGTCGATCTCCTGAAAAGCGTCCCGGCCAATGAGGTTGGTCGCAACCTGCCCGGTAATGGCGACAACCGGCGAAGAATCCATGTAAGCGGTGGCCAAGCCTGTTACTAAGTTGGTTGCGCCAGGGCCCGAGGTAGCGATACATACGCCCACCCGCCCCGACGACCGGGCATAGCCGTCGGCGGCGTGAGCGGCGCCTTGTTCGTGCACCGTTAAAATATGGCGTATCGGGGCATCGTACAGGGCGTCATATAAAGGCATGATCGCACCGCCGGGATAGCCAAATACCGTATCAACGCCCTGCCGCAAAAGACTTTCGACAATAATTCTGCTGCCCGTCAACTTCATAAAATCAATCCCCTGTCAACTATTCCTTTTTCAGCCACGGCATCATAGCCCTAAGTTCTTTCCCTACCGTCTCAACCGGATGGGCCGCTTTTTGCCGGCGCAAAGCAGTAAAGACCGGACGATTGGCCTTGTTTTCCAAAATCCAGTTTTTCGCAAAAGTGCCGTCCTGAATTTCCGCCAGGATCTTGCGCATCTCGGCCCGGGTCGCTTCCGTAATAATCCGCTTTCCGGTCATGTAGTCCCCATACTCGGCGGTATCACTGATCGAGTGGCGCATGGCCGCTAACCCGCCTTCATACATCAGGTCAACAATGAGCTTCAGTTCATGGAGACATTCAAAATATGCCGACTCGGGCTGGTAACCGGCCTCGGTCAATATTTCAAAACCGGCGCAGACCAGTTCGGCCAGACCCCCGCAGAGAACGGCCTGCTCCCCGAACAAGTCCGTTTCTGTTTCTTCCTTAAAGGTGGTAAGTAGCACCCCGGCGCGCGTGCCGCCTATGCCCCGGGCATAAGCCAAGGCGAGGTCCTGCGCCATGCCGGTGCTGTCCTGGTAAACCGCCATAAGACACGGTACGCCCTTGCCTTCGGTAAAGACGCGACGCACCAAGTGGCCGGGTCCTTTCGGGGCGACCATAAATACATCGATGTCGGTCGACGGAATGATCTGGTTATAGTGAATATTGAAGCCATGGGCAAACGCCAAAGCCGCTCCGGGTCTGATATAAGGCGCTACATGTTCGGTATAAACGGCTGCCTGTTTTTCGTCGGGCAGCAGCATCATGACAATATCGGCCTGAGCTACCGCGTCCCTGACCGTGGCAACGGCCAACCCGTCGCTTAGCGCCTTGTTCCAGGACTTGCTTCCTTCGTACAGGCCGACAGTGACCTTAACGCCGCTGTCATGCAGGTTCAGCGCATGGGCATGCCCTTGGCTTCCGTAACCAATAATGGCCACATGCTTATCTTTGATAATGTCCCAATTGGCATCATGGTCATAATAAAGTTTTTTCATTATAATTCCTCCCTAAGTTCTCATTTTTATATATTTATTAAAACTTTATTGATGAGTTAGTTGACTTGGACGCTGTTGTTATCTTCCCAGACATCCACGCTTACCACGTCAAACAGTTTCGCGACTTGACTCATCAGCAGGCGGGGCGTTTTCTGAATACCGGAAATAACGGCCGTGACCCGAATATGCCCTTGCTCCTCGGTTGGCCCTGATGAAAGACTTTCAATCACATAGCCTTTCCGATACAGAAGTCCTGTCAGCCGCACCAGCGAATCATCCTGCCGCGCAAGTAGGATAGAAACCTTGTGTTTCATTAAAACCCCCTCCTCATTAATCCTTATTAAAATAAAATCTTAAAATAAAACCGCCCCTGCCGCGCGGCATGACACCACTCGCGGCAGGGGCGGAAATTTCCGCGGTACCACCCTGCTTTTTACTTTTTGCACCGGCCAATCACCGGCTACCCCGGTAACGTGGGGCTAACGCCTTAGCTTACTGATATTCGCCATGACGAACATTTTCAGCCAGGAGTTCATGGGTGACGTAGAAGCATCGCGCCGCTCCGGTTTGCACCATCCACCGGCTCTCTGCAGCGGACTCAGTAATGCTTCTGATCCCAATCATCACTTTTACCAGCATATAGCGTTGTAAAACAAAAACTCTGCCGAAAGTCCACTTTAAAAAATAAAGCGAGAACTTTCCGCAGAGTTTTTTATCCTCACGGTGTAGCGCACCATTGCGCCCGGCATCGCTCGGTCCAGACCCATTTATTTATGGCGGAACCCTAGATGCCCTTCTGCCTTGGCAGTATTACGTTATCCATCGCGATTGTGTATACATTATACCAGCAAAGCCAGTCATTTTGCAAGAGGTTTTTTACAAAAATGTCGTTTGCGAATAGATAGCTGTCTTCGCCGTCTGCAACATTTTTTAACTTTTCCCCGCTGCCGCATGGACAGGGGACATTGCGGCTATTTTGCGCTTGGGTCCTACAGCTATTTGGCTTTAAGTTGGTCAATCTGCTTTTGCAAATGTTCAAATTGTTTTTGAATCTCGTCTTTTTGTTTCTTCTCATCCTGTTTCAGTTCTTGGGCTGCTTTTATGGCCGCAATAGTAACCATTATCGTTCCAATAGCAATAATCACACTACCGATTGCATTTAACTCGTCCGCACCTATATCATCAGACAAGGCGACAGCAATAAGCGTCATAACCAACGTCAGCTCATTGGGGTCGGCATTTATTATCGACATGCCCTTCACCTCGAGATTATTGCTAACCACATGCTCACACAGCAGACCGGAACAGGCTATTGAAACCAAATCCCCAATACGCTACAAATCTCTCCAATATCTACCGACTGTTTGATATTTCTTCTACAGCCCAGATGAGTTTTGGATCGGCATTAAAGAAACAATTTATGCCAGTTAAGTACCGTGGTAGACTGTAGTCATTCCTACAATTGGCTTTTGATTTAAAATATATTGATAGGGAAAATAATTTATACACCATAAAGAGAAAATGGGCCGAACCTAGAAGGCTCACGGCTGCTAAGGAAAACTTCAGCGTCTGGCAAGCCGTAAGACGGCTCAGGCACATGGGGAACAAGCCAAATAACATCCGCCGCTGCAGAGCACAAGGTACCCTGAAATACCCTAAAACCCAATCCCACTCACATCGCAAGAGTATTTAACAAAATATACCATAAAATCCACCATGCACTAAACAATAAATCGACATAACATCTAGCGATTGTTTTGCATACAATATAACAGGAATCCCACCAAAAAAACATTATTGGAGGTATATTAATGCGATCCCATATGCGAGATTGTGAGTGCATGGACGATTATGATTGTATGCCCGAGTATGATTGTATGCCTGAGTGCGAATGTATGCCCGAGCATTATTGTATGCCCAATTGTGATCATATGCCTAAATGTCAGAGACGGTATATCGGAACCTATACTACAAAATACAGAGTATATGAGACGCGCCGTTGCGAAGTTTGTAAGGTGTGTTCTTGCTGCGGCCATGAATATGACTACCGACGTTATATGGCATGTCCAAGATGCGGTGCGCCATCGGACACAGCATACATGGACGATGAACCAAGGGGCAACCCGGATGGCAACCCGGATGGGTTCGGCAGGTTCGGTAGATTTGGCAGATTCGGTAGGTTTGGTAGATTCCGCAGATTCCCAAGGTTTAGGTTTTTCCCCTTTTTCCCGTTCTTCCCATTCTTTCCCTTCTTCCCGTTTCGGCGGTTCTAAACATAATTGTATATAGCTCTCACTTGGCCTGATGCCAAAAGCTCTCCTGCTTGTATTACCCCTGCCAAGTGATAGCAGTAATAAGATTTCAATATTATATAATTTGTTGAAAAAGGCGGGATGTCTCCTGCCTTTTCCGTTAAACAGTATATTTCGCCCGAATCATATTTCACCGTACCCGAATATACTGAAAGGAGTGCTATTTAATCTGCTAACGAGGTGAAAATCACCATGCTTGAAAATAAAGCGAAAGAAATCGTAGAGGAATTAAAAAAAACCAATGAATTTAAGGCGCTGAAACAAGCCAAAGACACCCTTGAAAGAAACAGCCAACTGAAGAGACGTGTTGAGCAATTCTCCCTTGACCATGCTAAGGCGTACCAACGGACCGACGGCGGAGGAAAATTTCCGATAGAAGAGTTGGAGCGAAGATTTAATGAGTTGATGCAAGTACCAGAGATTGCTGCTTATTTTAAGGCGGGGCAAAAATTTGACAATGTGGTAATGAAGCTACATGAGCTTATCGACGAGTTGCTCGAGCAAGCGCTGGCAGGAAGTAACAGATAGTAAGGTGTTCGAAAGAACTAATGAAGAGGAGCTCAAGCGCGGCAATTAGGCCACTCCCGGGGCAGTACAACACTGGATATTTATACTCACGCCACAAAGTCGATGCAACTAAAGTCATAAACACAATGGAAAATATCCTTGAACGGATAAAGAAAAATTCCGTCCAATAAAGGACGGACTCTAATTCAAGGTCACTTCGAATACGCACAGATTGGTCACAATAAGATTCACAACATTTTTCCCAGTTAGCGGGAGAGTACATTTTTCAATATCTTGGGTGCCCCATCTTTGCAGGTGTGCTCCATAGCAATAATTACTTTCCTAGCCCCCGACACAAGTTTCATCGTCCTGCCCATTCCAGTCACCATTCGCCGGTACGCACAATAATAAGGGTTATTATTTTGGGGGAGACATCAAAACTACAACGTCTCCCCCCTTCCGTTTAAATGTTCATGATAATCTCTTTATGCCTTTAGATCTGTGGTAGAGAAACTCCGAACAAAGACTTATACTCTTCTCGTAGCTGGTCGCGAAAATTAGGATGCGCAATTGAGATGAGCGCTGCCGCTCTTTCTTCGTTGGTCTTGCAGAATAGATCTGCGACACCATACTCAGTTACGACGTAATGAACGTCGTTTCTGGTAGTAGTAACAGGTGTTCCCGCCTTTAACTGACAGCTTATCCGGGAAATTTTACCATTTTGGGCCGTCGATTGCAGTGCAATAATAGAACGTCCATTTTTTGACGCTGCAGCCCCTCTTATAAAGTCGAGCTGACCACCGATCCCACTAAATTGTTTAGGCCCTATCGACTCAGCTGCTACTTGCCCCAACAGGTCGATTTCCAGAGCCGAGTTTATCGCCACCATATTGTCGTTCTGGCTTATTACAAATGGATTGTTAACGTAATCTACCGGATAAAGCAGGAAAAAAGGGTTATTGTCCACGTAATCGTATATTTTCCGGGTTCCGTACACGAAAGTGGCGACAGCCTTATTCGGATGGAGGGTTTTCTTTTTGCCGTTCACAACACCGGAGTCTATGAGTTCCATTATACCGTCTGATACCACTTCTGAATGGATCCCGAGATCATTTTTGTCCTTTAGGTAGGACATGATTGCATCCGGCAACGTTCCTGCACCTATTTGCAACGTGTCTCCGTCTCGGATCAACGAAGCGACGTTCTTCCCGATTTGCTCTAACACCGGATTGGGTTTGGCAAATCGAGTAAGTTCCAAAAGCGGACCATTGCCCTCCACAATGCAGTCCAGCTCGGAAACATGGACAAATGTGTCGCCGTGAGTCCGCGGCATATTTGGGTTAACCTCGGCTATCACTATCTTTGCACTCTCGATAAGCTGTTTAGAGTAATCAACCGAAACGCCTAGGCTGCAATATCCATGGACATCCGGCGGCGACACCATCGTAATGAAAACGTCGACTGGGATCCGCTTTTCCCTGAAAGCTCTAGGGAATCTGTGAAACATAAGGCTCGTGAAATGACCCCGGTTTTCCCAAATTGCCTCGCGTGTTCCAGGACTGGCAAACGCTGTATTCACGATGAAATGGCCTTGCATCTCCGGACGGTAGTAAGGTGCATCGTTGTTTATTGTCACTCCTTGCCAGATTTCAACATTTCGCAGCTCCGGCGCTCTTTTCATTAAGGCGTCAATTAACAGTCTAGACTCGCTTGCGGCGTGGCCCGGAACTATCCTGTCGCCAGACTTTATAAGTTTGACGGCTTCATCCGCAGTCGTGAGACGTTTTTTATAAATTTCCTGCCAGCTCATAATCATGCTCCTCCCCTGTCGCTAATTACTTACATTTAATCAAACCCGGATGATGCAGGCGTCGCCCTGGGTGAGACCCCCACATATGGCACAGGCAGCCAACCCCCCGCCGCGCCGCCTCAATTCCGCTGCCGCCGTCATCATAATCCGGGCACCGCTGGCGGTGTTTGCGTGGCCAACGGCAATCGCACCGCCATTAACGTTCAGCTTCCCGAGCAGCTGTTTATATCGGGATTCACTGAAAGTGTGCAGTGGGTAGTCATCAATTTTAGTCAGCGTTTCCTTGTAATCTTCCTCAAGAAAGTCTGTACAGGATAACAGTTTGGCGGATACGAGCGGCACACAGGCAAATGCCTCATTAATTTCGAATACGTCAATCTCATCGATAGAAATATCTAATTCGTTCAGGCATTTTTTGATGGCCAACGCCGGGGCGACCGGGAGCAGATTTGCGTTAGCCGCGATCGAACACATGCCAACGATCGTATATAACGGCTCCAATCCCAGTCGCTCGGCGGTTCGACGATCCATAACGATCTGCGCGGCTGCCCCGTCGTTCATTCCGGGAGCGTTGCCGGCCGTAATGGTGGGATTGCCGAAAATGGTCGGAAGTTTCTCCAAATCAGCCAAATTCACATTGGGGCGATATTGTTCGTCGATATCCAACCGGACAACTTCCGCAGTTTTCCCTTTCTTCACCGTAACATCAATCGGCACCATCTCCGTCCGGAAAAAACCACTGACATAAGCCCTGCCATATTTCTGATGACTATTGTAGGCGAATTCATCCTGCTGTGCCCGTGAGACGTTGTATTGGACCGCGACATTGCCCGAATCAACCGCTACCGGCGCAAAATCTTTGTACCCAAGCGGGAAAAGTGGATCCTCTAAAGAATACCCACCGATTCTATGCCCACTCCAGCGCAAATTGCGCGCCAGAAAAGGAACCGTACTAAAACTTGTTGCTCCTCCCGTAAGGACAACATGGGCCTCGCCGCTTCTTATCCTGCTGATTGCATAATAGACTGCCGACATTCCGGAAACACAAGCCTTGTCAAAAGTAATCGACGGCGTGGAAGCAGGCAGCCCGGCTTTTATTAACGATTGTCGCGCCACGACCGGTGTGTAAGGATCTTTACAGTTTGTGGTATCGCCACATCCCCACCACACCTCGTCGATCACATCGGGACTTAAACCTACTCGTTCTATTGCTTCCTTCATGACGATGGAACCTAAATCATAAATATCGATGTCTTTCATCAGGCCCCCAAATTTGCCGAAAGGCGTTCGAACCGCACTTACGACAACAATTTCTTCTCCGTTGTATTTCATGTTGTTCTCCCCTCCCCGAGATACTCCATCTCATAGCCGGATCAACCGTATTTTTTCATCGATGCCGATATCGTCGTTTCCTATATGATCATAAATCCGCCGCACACCGGCAATTCCACGCCGGTTATGAAGCTTGCTTCATCGGACGCCAAGAAACACACAGCGTTGGCAACATCCTCCGGCTGTCCCATGCGGGCTAACGGCATCGTTTCGAGCCACCCATCCTTTATCTTCTGCGGTACAGCCTTCAGCATATCGGTTTCGATTACTCCAGGCTCGATCGCGTTGACCGTAATGTTGTACCTTCCCAACTCTTTCGCCAGCGTCTTCGTCATGCCAATTACTCCGGCTTTCGTTGCTGAGTAATTTGCCTGGCCGATATTGCCGTATGCGGAAGTAGAAGAAATATTGATGATCCGACCCCGTTTTCTCTCGCGCATTTGTGGAACCACTGCCCTTGTCACAAGGAAGATCCCGGTCAGGTTAACGTCGATGACCTTCTGCCACTGCTCCAGAGACATTTTGTGAAACATGGCGTCGCTTGTTATTCCCGCATTATTTACCAAAATGTCCACTTGCCCGTAGTTCGCGATAACTTTCGCCATCGCTTGATCAACCGATTCCTTATTACTGACATCGCAGAAAACCGCCATACTTCTTTCACCGGCTGGATCAATTGCCCGTGCGGATTGAATCGCTGTCGCTTCGTCGATATCGACAATTGCGACACGACAGCCCTCCACGAACAATTTCCGGGCTATGGCGGCTCCGATTCCCCTTCCCGCACCAGTAATAACAGCTACTTCACCTTGAAATCGCATAACCATTCCTCCTATTTATCTCTATAATGCGTTTCTTCCCAATCCCTGCCGCTACAGCCGGGCAACAACCGCAAAACTGTACCCTGGACTGTCTATGCGCTCGATGCCCCGGCTTGCACGGCAGACTTTGCCTTAGCACCAGGTCGTTGCAGGGTCTTTTCTGGTGCATCGCCATCTTTACACGATGCCTGTTGCCAGATGGATCCCGATGACCGCGAATGCAGCAATGGTTTTTATCACGACAATGGCAAAGATATCCGGATAAGCTTGCTTATGAGTTAAGCCACAAATCGCCAGAAGAGTAATAATTACGCCATTGTGGGGCATACTGTCCAAGCCGCCTGATGCCATCGAAGCCACCCTGTGAAGAACTTCCGGAGACATGCCGATCGAATTTGCCCAGGCCAGCCAGTCCTTAGCCATAATGTCGAGAGCGATCGACATACCGCCTGAAGCCGACCCGGTAATGGCGGCCAGAGTAGTGATCGTAACACCTTCGGACACTAGCGGTGTCCCTCCGATGTGAATCCCCAGCAGAGCATTGGCAATCGATTTGAACCCGGGCAAACTAGCTATGACGTTGCCGTATCCTACCTCCGAAGCGACATTCATGATCGCTAAAAGAGAACCGATAGTACCGGCGTTCAAGGCTTTTGCCACCCCCCCTGCCGGCAGATTCCGGAATCCGATGGCGACAGCCAGAATAATTCCGATGACTACGGAGATAATCAGAGCCCAAATGGCGGCAATATTCTTAACAGAGGATACCATTAACGGCAATTTCATCGCTGTGAACGGGGCCAGAATATTCGGATTCCAGGTGAACACATTGCTCATGATGTAATTGACGACCAGTACCGCCAAAAGCGGCAAGAGAGCTAGTTTCCAGTCCGGCAGATCCTTCACGTCGATGTCTGTAGGCTCGTTGATAAGATTTTCTCCATAACCTTCCCCGCGGGCCTTGGCCGTTTTGCGGCGCCACTCAAGGTAGTACGTGCCGCCGAGGAAAATCATTATCCCGCCGATAATGCCGAGTATTGGAGCGGCGTAGACATTTGTGCCAAAGAAAGTTGTTGGGATAATGTTTTGGATCTGAGGTGTACCGGGGAACGCGTCCATAGTATATGTGCAGCCACCGAGCACGATAGTAGCTGGAATAAGGCGCTTGGGAATGCCGGCCTCCTTAAACATTGCCGCAGCAAAGGGGTAGATGGCAAATACGACGACAAACAAGCTTACACCGCCATAGGTTAAGACAGTGCCGGCAAGAATTACGGACAAGATGCTACGTTCTTTGCCGACGGCTTGGAGGATCTTATAAGCGATGGCTTTGGCTAACCCAGTGTCTTCCATGACTTTACCGAACACAGCGCCTAGCATGAATATTGGGAAGAATGATTTGATGTAAACAACCGCCTTGGCCATAAACAATTCCGTATACGCAGGCATTGGCGATAGGCCCTGACTGATAGCGGCCAACAGCGCAAAAACCGGTGCAAATAAAATAACGGAATAGCCCCTATAGGCGAAAAACATCAATAAAAACAAGCTGACTAGTATTCCTAGCACTTCCATGAAATTAAAGTCCCTCCTTACCTCCATTCTTTAGTTTCGAATCTAATAAAGCCGAGGGAAATAAACCGGGAGTGCACGGATCTTGCCCCCGAGAAGACAAATCGGCTTGTTGCCCTCAACTCCTCCTTTCCTATATATCTAAATATTGAACCGGTTCGAAATACTATTATTGCAAATACCATGCCATAACTGTGCAAGAGAAGAATTGCGGTTTCCGCCGAGGACCCAAAGGCTAGTCAGGCTAGTAATTCCCTAGTTCGCGTCTCGCTCAATTCGGACCATAATCTCAATTAGCAACATGTAAGTATATAATGACATACGTTTGTTTAACGCTATCATCTGAGGCGGATGCGTCTTGTGAAATCAAATAAAAAGAGACAGTGTAAGCATTCACTTACACTGTCTCTTTTTACTGACATCTATACTTTGGTTACAATATGCCAAGACGGCGCATTTTTTGATACAGAAGAGGACGGGCAATATTCAGAAGCTCGGCCGCCTTCTTTTTGTTTCCTTGTGTGGTTCGCAAAGCGGCCAAAATAACTTCCTTCTCGGCAGAAGCTTTCGCGTCTTTTATGCTTTGACCTTGGATTATATGACTTCTGCCGAGAATTTTCGGGAGCAGCCATTCAAAGTGTTTCGTCTCCAGGGTATTACTGTTACACAAGTTGATAGCTCTTTCCACGGCGTGTTCCAGCTCCCGGATATTGCCCGGCCAGTCATATTTCATAAGCAGGTCCACTACCTCGGGAAGTACCTTTATCTCCCCCAACCCTGCCTGAGCCCCGAATTTTTCCACAAACTTTTCTACTAACAGAGGTATATCCGATCGTCTTTCCCTTAGCGGCGGTACTCTGATCGGAATAACATTTAGCCGATAGAACAAATCCGCCCGGAAGGCATTTCTCTTTACCATATCCTCAAGATTGTCATTAGTCGCAGCAACAATTCTTACGTCTATCGGAATTGGGCCTGAGCCCCCGACACGTTCTATTTCCTTTTCCTGCAGTACACGTAGCAACTTAGCCTGGGCTGACATTGACAATTGACTTATCTCGTCAAGAAACAGGGTCCCTTTATCGGCTTGCTCGAATTTGCCCTTTTTGCCAGACTTTCGCGCCCCGGTAAAAGCGCCTTCCTCGTAACCGAACAACTCTGACTCAACCAGTTCCTTGGGGATAGCGGCGCAATTCAACTTGACAAATGGATAGTGAGCCCGACGACTTTCCTGATGTAAGGCATGGGCCACTAATTCTTTGCCTGTCCCCGTTTCCCCCTGAATCAATACCGTAGCGTTTGTGGACGCCGCTTTGAGGATCGCAGCGCGCAACGCCTCGCATGCTTTACTAGAACCGACTATATCAGTCAGCGAATACTTGGCTCCAGAGTACTTTTTCGCTTTTTCCTTATAGTAATGAAGCTGGTCTTGAAGTTCCTTGATTGATTCAATAAACATTTCAGGCATATCAAAGACTTGAAAAGACATAGCCCCGATCAAAACTCCGTCTTTCACCAATGGGAAACGGTTACAGATCAACGGTTTTCCCTGATGGTAAAAAACGTCTCCCAGAATGGGTTTGCCCGTTTCGACTACAATGGGAAGTTTGCTGTCAGGTATGACATCCTTGACATACCGCCCTATAACCGCCTTAGGATCGAAACCTCTCGATCTGGCGTATTTTTCCTCGACAAAGACGATCCTCGATAAGTGGTCAACGACAACTAAACCCCACATCTGAGAAAACACTTGCTTTAATATCTCGCTGTGCTTTGCCAACCCAGATTACCTCCTTGCAGAACATATAACGTTCCCCTACGTTAAGAGAGGTAGCAGATTTAGCCCTTAACCGCCCTCGCTTCGTCTCGATATAAACTTGAATCACTTCGATAAAGAATCGCCCCCCAGAGTGTATTTGGCAAGTAAAAAATGCATAAAATGGCAGCCAAAAAGTGCACAGGGCACTGGCCAATTCATGCACTACCAGACCCGCCAACACATAATATCTAGTAGGCGAATCAACAATACCAGTATCACCACTTTCATCGACGTAAAGAAAATACATTAATCCGCCCCCTTGTTTATGGAAAAGTGCTTTTGTATAAAAGGTACATCCCTGCTATAAATAATTCCTACTAGTAAATTCATTATATTGTTAAAAATTTTCGTTTTAATCTTTTCACGGTAAAATTCACGGCAACATTACATAAAAACATATATAACTTAAAAAGGCTTCTCAGGCACAAGCCCTGAGAAGCCCTAATTTTTTCTGGCGGGAGCGTGTAGGAATCGAACCCACCCATCGGCGGTTAAGCCGACGCAAACGGTTTTGAAGACCGCAGGAGCCACCAGGCCCCATCCGCTCCCATTTAGCACAGAATATAGTATACCACTATTCCCACAAAAAAACCATGGGAAAATGTGTAAATTGCTATCGTTTCGTACCGGGACTGGCCACGAGCCGCGCGTCGTCCACAGCCGCCCGCTTCTGTTCCTGGCGGAAGCGGTCCCGGAAAATACCGAAAACGCTCACAATTACCATGGCGGCGCCGGCAAGCGTCCAGGACGTAATGGGCTCAGCCAGCAGCCAGGCGCCTAAAAACAAGGCCAGTACCGGGTTGACATAGGCGTAAGTCATAGCGATGTTTATTGGCAGCAGGCGCAGGGAATACACGAATGAAGTGAATGCGACCACCGAGCCGAAAATAACCAGATAGGACCACGCCGCCCACGCGCTGATCGTTGGCTGCGGGACAGGCTCCTGCAAAAGCAGGGCCAGCAGAAAAAAACCTACGCTGGAAATAAGGTGCTGATAAGCGGCGGCAACTGGTGCTGACAGGTTAACAGGATGGCGCGTTTGGTACACCGAGCCCGCGGCCCAGCTGACGGCGGCCAGCGTTAAGGCGATACCGGCCGAAAGCTCGGCCGCGTTGCCGCTCATAATAGCCGGCGCCATGAGGACGCCAATCCCGGCAAAACCAAGCAGGAGCGAAACAATAAGCAGCAGCGACGGCAGCCGCCGGACCCGGACGGAGTTAAGAAATGCCACCCAAATAGGCGACGAAGATACCATTAGGCAGGCAAAACCGGAATTAGCCGATTGCTCGGCCCAGGTTACCAGGCCGTTGCCGCCCACCCACAGCAGCACGCCCGCTATGGCCGTCCGGATAAATTCGTCCTTGGTCATTTTCAAGCGGTGACCGCCTATGGCAGCAAGCGCCAGCAGGATAAGGCCGGCCAGCACCATCCGCGTTCCTCCCATCAAAAAGGGCGGAAAACCGCTGCCGGGCGCCACTGCGACGCGAATGGCGAGATAGGTGCTGCTCCACACCACATATACGACCAACAGGTGCATGAGCCCTTTTGTTGACAGCGCCATGCGACCTCCTCCTTTGCCGAGGTCTTCTGTAAAAAGAGATATGTACCCATTATAGCACAACTGTTGTGTTAACGGGGGATAAAATTACACGAAAACTACCACAAAATTATAAATCGCGGGCTGTTCTTAGCCGCACTAATTAAATAAACCGCAGAGGACACGGCGCAAAAGGGATTACCCCGGCGCGATGAACATCGCGTCTGGCGCGTCCTCGGCGGTTAGTATTCAGGAAAGTTGTTAATGGAAAGAGGAAAGTAAAGAAAAATTTACATGTAAATTTAAAGTTTAAAATTGCGGATTGCCGCCTGCAGTTCCTCAGCCATCCGGGCAAGGGCCTGGCTGGACGCTGCAATCTCCTGCATCGAGGCCGACTGTTCTTCGGCGGCAGCCGATATCGTCTGCGTATGGGCCGCCGTTTCGTCGGCCACCTGTTTAACGCCGCCGACAGCGCTAACCACTTCGCTGCTGGAAGCGGCCAACTCTTCAGCCGCAGCGCTGATTTCCTGGATCTGCTGATTTAAAGACTGTACCAAGGCCACTATATGGCGGAACCGCTCGCCGGTAGCGGTAAGCGTTTGGGAACCTTTGGCTACCTCCGCCGTCCCTTGGCTCATCACCTGGACGACCGTGTCTGTTTCGGCCTGAATTTCCTTAATAATACCGGCAATCTTTTGCGCCGCCTCCTGCGACTGTTCCGCCAGTTTGCGCACTTCCTCGGCCACGACGGCAAAACCGCGCCCCTGCTCTCCCGCCCGGGCGGCTTCGATGGCGGCATTGAGCGCGAGTAGGTTCGTTTGGCCGGCAATACCGCTGATGACGTTAACAATTTCCCCAATTTGTTTGGAACTGGCGCCTAGTTTTTGCACCACCTGCGCCGACTGGCTTACCGCCCGACTTATCACTTCCATTTGGGCGGTGGCCTCGGTCATGGCCTCACTGCCTGTCGCCGCCGCTTTCGCCGTTTCTTCCGATTTAGCGGAGACTTCGGTCGCATTGGCGGCAATGTGGCCGATGGCCGCAGCCATCTGGTCCACCACGGCAACAGCCTGGTTGACGGCTTCCGTCTGACGGAGGGCGCCGGCGGCAACGCCGCTAACCGTTTCGGCCACCTGGCCGGCAGCAACGGCGGACTGTTCGGCACTGGCCGTCAGTTGTTCGCTGGACGCGGCAACCTGCTCGCTGGCCCGGGCCACCTGCCCAACGAGTTGTCGCAAGTTAGTGGCCATGGTCCCAAAGGCCTCGACCAGCTCGCCGATTTCATCCCGGCCGTTATATGCAAATTCATGTTTCTGTAAATCACCGTCAGCAATTTGCTTGGCGCCGTTCGCCACCACGACCAGCGGGCGGGAGATGCGGCGCGCCAGCCAAAGCGCCGCCCCAAGGGCCAAAGCGAAAATAGTTGCGTCAAGGATAAGAATCGTCCGTTCTAGGCGATTTACCACTTCCTGGTTCTGCTGCTTGCGCAGTTCCATTCGTTCGCTCAAAAACTGCACGAAGTCAGCAACCTGCTGCTCGGCATAGTCAATTTTAGAACTGCCGGCTTTCATATAGTCCACGGCCGCTGCCATTCCCTGGGTACGCCGGGCTTGGATGGCAGCATCGGGAATTTTATGGTATTCATGCAGGGCGGCGTTAAGATCATGAAACTTTTGCCGTCCCTCAGGCGTGGTGAGCTTCTTTTCCAGACTGGCCAGCACCTTAGCCATCTGTTCGCGCGAGGCATTATAACGAGCAACATATCGGTCGTCGCCAGTAAGAATATAGGCGCGGACCTCAGCTGCTTGATTTTGCAGTTCGACGTTGACGTCCTTGACCTCGAACACGAGCGGGGCGCTGCGGTTTATCAGCCCTTCATAGCCTGCTTCAATAGCCTTAATCTGGTAAAATGTATAAATATTTAAACCAGTGAAAGCCAAAACAATAATAATACACGCTCCTAAGATTTGTTTGCCGATAGTTAGCCTCATTGCCTCATTACCTCCGACCAAAGCATATTGGTAACAAGTTTCGCCAGCACTCGCCAAAAATCCTGCGGTTTTCCATAAATTATCCATTCACTCATAGAGTTCCGGCCGCCGCGACGGAGCATAAAACCGGCGGCACATCCCCTGGGGCGTAGACCGCACATTCACGACCAGGCTAAGGTCGATATCGTCGACGATCATGGCCGGCCGGCCCGAAAAGTCTTCGGCCACCACCTGGCCGGCCGGGTCAACCAAGAGCAGCCCGCCGGGATATTCTACCCCCTGGCCGTTGTCCCCTACCATGTTCGTGGCCAAAACATAAACACAGTTATCGTAGGCGCGGGCCCGGAGCGAGATATGCCAGCTGTCCCGCCGCTCGGCCGGCGTAAGGCGTGGTGTGGCGTGAGGACAAAGGATAATCTCGGCGCCGCGCAGCGCCAGCGTCTGGGTAATCTCCGGATAATGTTGCTCCAGGCAAAGTTGAAACCCTACCCGGACCTCAGGCAGCGAAAAGACGGGCAGGCAGTCGCCGGCCGCGTAATATTTTCTTTCCCGTTCGCCCAGATGGCTCTTGTAATACAGGTGCACCTGGCCGGTCGGCGTCCACAGGCCATGGGCCAGATAGGGCGGTTTAGCCGGATTTTCCTGCCAGACCAGGCCGACAGCCAAGGTCAGACAATAGCGCCGGGCAAGCTGAGCCACCGCGTCAAGTTCATGCGCACCAGGACTTAGCGCGGTCGGCGGCGCGCCCCCCGTGGCGTAGCCGGTAAGGCTGAGCTCAGGAAAAAGCAGCAGCTTCACCCCAGCCCGGGCCGCTTTACCGGCCCAATTATTAATGACGGCTAAATTAGCGGCCAGATTATTGACTTCGGCCGGACAAGACACCGCCCCGATCCTTATCTTCATTTCTCGCGTCATTCGCAGCACCTCGGATTTGACAGTGGTAAGGAGAAAAGGCGAAAGGGGAAAGGGGAAATGGAAATTGGAGAACGGCAAAGAGGAAACGAAAAAATGGAGATAAAATGGAAATTAATTCGGCAAAAAAGGGATTGACTTACCTCTTCGTCAGTGCTATATTAAAAATAAAATAAATAGTCAGGCAACGAAGCCTTCGCGCAGCTCTCATGCGCGGAGGCTTTTTGTCTTTTGAGCATCTTGGAAAGTGGCAAGCGGAAAGTGGAAAGTAATGGTATTAATTAATCCTGGGGTTAAGTCGCCAAGTTATTGGTAACTATATCGTTATAAAGCAAAGGAGGCGAAGACCATGCCGAAACTCTCCGTCCCTGACGCTATCGAAGAACTATATGCTGAATGGCTGTTCTCGCTGCAGTTTTCCCCCGACTACATGCCGGACTGATATGTCGCACTTCTCCATCCCTTGATAACGGCGCCGCGCTCTTTTTAAGCGCTTCGGCGCCGTTTTGCTTTAATTTTTCTTGTTTAACAGCCCGTTGTCCAAGGCAAACTTCACCAAATCCGACCGTTTTTTGCAGTTAAGCTTTTCCATAATGCGATATTTATATGTCTCAACGGTCTTGACGCTGATGACCAGTTGTTCGGCTATTTCCCGATTGGCATAACCGGCGGCAATGAGGGAAAGCACCTTTTTCTCCTGGTCGCTTAGCGGCTTACGCAGGTCGCCGGCCCGTGGCCGTTCCGTGAGCTCCGCCACAACCGCTTTCGTTATGCTGGGCTGGATATACATTTCCCCTGAATACACGGCCCGAACGGCCTGATAGAGAACATCATCGGCCGCCTTTTTCAAGACATAGCCCATTGCCCCCAGCGCAAAGCCCTCTTTAACGTACCGGGCGTCCTCGTGCATCGTAAGGAGAATTACTCTTAGGTCCGGCTGATTGGCCAAGAGCGCTTTAAGGCACTCCAGGCCGCTCATCCCCGGCATCGATATATCCAGCAGGACGACGTCGGGCCGCATTTTTTGCGCCATTGCTATCCCGCCGCTTCCGTCCGCCGCTTCCCCCACCACTTCGATATCTTCCTGGGCGGACAGCATCAGCCTGAGTCCTGAGCGCATCAAGGTATGGTCGTCAACGATCAATACTTTTATTTTTTTCATACCGGTCTGCCCTCCATAAAAGGAATACGCAAAAACAGGGTCGTCCCCCTTCCCGGCGTAGATTCGATCGTAAGCGCGCCGCCAACCAGCGTGGCCCGTTCCTGCATGCCGAACAGCCCTAACTGCGTTCCGGCAACGCTTTGCTGCAAAATGGCGTCGGCGTCAAAACCAACCCCGTCGTCTTCAACAATAACTTCCAGGCCGCGCCGGTCGCAAGTCATGATAATACATACATTGTCCGCCTTGGCGTATTTGGCGATATTGGTAAGCGCTTCCTGCACAATGCGGTAAACCGTGACTTCAATTTCGTGCACTAGCCGCTTTTCGCACTGCCATTGGATATGAAGGTCGGTATCGATGCCATAATTATGGCGAAAGTCATTGACATATTTTTCGACGGCCGGAATTAAGCCCATATCATCGAGGATGCTTGGCCTAAGTTCGATTGCCATGCGGTGAACGGCATCGATCGTCTTTTTTACCGCCAGCCGCATCTCTTCCAGGCGGCACCCCCGCTCACTTTCCGGACAGGTAGCCGCCAGGCATTTTAGCCCCATCATCAGCGACGCAAGCGTTTGGCCGGTTTCGTCATGGAGCTCCCTTGCTATGCGCTTTCGCTCCTCTTCCTGGGCCACGATGACTTTTTGCAAAAGATGGGTCCTGGCTTCTTCTTTTTGTTTGAGTTCATCCATTGTTTGCTGCAAATAATCAGCCATCGCATTAAAAGCGACCGCCAATTTGCCGACTTCGTCGTCCGATGTGGCCTTGGCCCGCTGCGTCAGGTCGCCGCGGGTAATCGCGCTGGTTACATGAACGAGCTCTTGGATCGGTTTTACCAGCCGCCTGGTCAGGAACATCGTCGCCATGATACCGATTAACACGGCGATAACCATATCAAGCATAATTTGGCGAATAGTCCGGTTAAGCACATTTTGCAGGCTGGCATCATTTAAACCGACATGCACGATGCCTAACCGCCCTTCCAGGATGGGGACGGCGATATCTCTTACCAACCCCTCTTCCGTGGCAAGTTCTACGATTTTATATTGTTCATTACTTGCCAGGGTATTGGCCTGGAGCAGGCCTTTGGGAAAACCGGCAGGGAAGGAATGTGCCAATAATTCGCCTTGGTTATTAACCACAAATACATACCGGACATCGTCATTCGTCCGCTGGGTATCCTTCACCAGTTCATGCAGATCATAGTAATTATTAACAAGGATTAAATTCGCCGCCCGCAAGGCTAAAGTATTGGCAATGGAAATGCCGCGCTTTTCCTGCTGCTCTTTAAATAGGTCGTTCATCATGAATCTGGTCTGAACAATGCTTGTGGCGCCTAACAGAATAAGCACGACGGTTAAGGCCAGCATCATTTTTACAAAAAAGCCTGTTCTTTTTATTATCCTCATAGTTTATTCCGCACCATCAGCCATATCGATTTTAGCTCGACGTAGGTCGCTTCGTCCGGCTGAACAAACCGGTCATACCCAAGGCTTTTTAGCGCCGCTTTCCCCGCTTTATCTTCATGCATGGCCAACAATAACGCACGGAGCCGGTTTTTCAACCGTTCATCGGTGTGAGGCCCCGCCACCACCGGCGGATTGCCGACCAAAGGCGACCGGTCGATTACCTTAACCCGCTGGGCAAGCTCTTGATTTTGCAGGGCGGCCCGGTCGTAGACCATGGAGTCAACGGCAGCGGCTTCTACGATCCCGTCCGCGACGGCCCTGATAGAATTGTCATGACTATAGGTATAAAACGTCCGGCTGAAAAAGTTATCGCTGTCAAAGCCCCGGGATACCAGCATATACACCGGGGCAATCCGGCCGGAAAATGACATGGGATCGGTAAACGCAAAAGTTTTCCCCTGTAAAGCAAAGATATTGCGCGCCGCGTTCTCAGCCTGCACGATAATATAGGATTGGTAGGTATTGCGGCCGTTTACTTCCGGTTGCGCCAGTATCTCCATACCAAACATTTGGCTGCCGGCCACATAGCCGCCGCTGCATACGAAAGCCACGTCGGCACCGCCGTTTTGCAGAAGATCGTTGACTTCCCGGTAGGTACGCCGCTGCAGCAGCACGACCGGATAGCCAAGTTGTCCGGACAGATAGTCGAGCAGCGGCTGGTATACCGTCAGCGTCTCTTTGGGCGATAGGATAGACGATACCGCTACCCGGAGAACCGGCCCTTCAACTATTTGTTTATTTTTTATCGTTACCGCCGGGTCAGGGTCACCGAGCCGCACGGTCACGGCCGGCTGCGTCGCCGCGCACCCGGTTGCCAGTACCGGCAGAAGTGCTATCCAAATTGCCATGAGCACCTTCCGCATTGTCCCGCCCCCTTATCCCCATTATCGCAGCAATTGGCGCCAAGAAGCAATAAGAAAAATGCAGGGGACGGCCGGAGCCGTCCCCTGCTGGCAAAAACCTTAAACTTTAACCAGTTTCACCTTGGTATCATAGACAACGACTGAAGCCCCGACCATGTCTTCCAAGCTCGTATTCTTGAGCACCGGGTCCACCCGCATGGCGACATTGGCATGAATGCCCGTACCCCGGCGGGGATCGCCTTTGATGACCGTACCGTCAATGGTAATATCGCCGGCGCCATAGGCCCAGTGGCCGCTACCCAGGGAGAAGTTAATACAGCCCGGACGGATACCCTCAATTACCCGCACCTTGCCGGTCATCGGCCTGGTGCCGAGAGGGCCCAGCTTCCAGACGCCGTCCGGGTTGGTCGGCGACACTATTTTTACGGTGTCGCCGGTCTTAAGGCCAAGGCGCTGCGCGTCGACCGGATTTATGTCCACGCTGTTTTCCGGGCTTAGCGCCTGCAGCCAATAACACACCGCCGTGCGGGACTTGGTATGCTGAATAACCCGGCCGGTCAAAAGCCGCAGGTCAAACCCGTCTTTTTCGTCGTTAATCGGCTTGCCGGTACAGTCGGTAATATCGGGTATATACAACGGCAATCCGGAGAAATTCTTGCCGTTCATGGCGTTCTTGGTAGTCGCCGTCTTCTCGCAATACATATTGATATATTTGCCGTATTTGTTCTTAACTTTGTCGCCGTCCCACGCCGCGCTCCAGTCGTCAAACCGGCCGCCGCGGTTGAGGAGATAAATTACTTTGCGCCAGTACGCTTCACCGCAGGCCGCTTTCCAGCGGTCGGCGTCAAAAACCGACTTGGGCAGGTGTTTACGCGCTTCCATGAACACCCGGACTTCCTCGTCGTCGGCGTCCGGCACCGGCTTGCCGTCAGTCGCCAGGTTAGCCACCTGTTTTAAATATAAATGATCAGCATGGGTAAGCGGCTTGCCCGCGCCAAAGCCGTCCGGGCCAAACCCGGGCAGGCCAAGCTTTTCGGCGATGCCCAGCACCAGGGCCTCCAGGCTGAGCGGCATCTCCTGGCCAAAGACCTTGACCGTCTCCGTCAGCGGTTTGGCCGCCGGCTGGCGGATCGGCCCGACCTTAAACGGCACGCTGGGGTGCGAGCCTTGGAACTCCCACCGTTCAAGATAGGTGAGGTCCGGGAAGATATAGTCGGCATACAGCGACGTCTCGCCCACGGTTATATCGCTGGCAATAAACAACGGCAGCTTGTTGACGTCCTGCAGAACGTCGATAATCCCCTGGGTGGCCGACAAGGAATACACCGGCGAGCCCATATACAGGATCAGGGCTTTTACCTGGTAGGGGTACATATCCCCGGCAGACGGCAGGACTTCCTGGTAAATGTCGCTGGCCAGCGGGAACCACGGCCGTTTGGCCGGATAGCCGTTAAAAATAGTGCTATCCTCGTATTTTACGCCGTGGCGGATGATGGACGTCCCGAACTGGGGCAGCTTTTTCGGATGGCTGCCGATATTGAAGGCTTGACCGGGTTTATCGCCCTTGTGGCTGAAGGTGGAAACTTTGATAAAGGAATAGTCGTAATTGCCGATGAGCAGGTTTAACACGTTCCAGGCCTGGACATTGTAGTAACCGCTGGTATGCTGGGAAACGCCGCGGTGGATGTCGACTACCGCCTGTTTGCCGTAGCTGGTGAACTCGCGCGCCAGGTCGGCAATATCCGCCGCCTGGACACCAGCCTCTTGGGCCCACTCTTCCAGACTGCGGGCGGCGGCCTCTTCGTACAGCATTTGAAGCACGGACTTCAGCTTAATACCGCTAATTTCGGTATCGACCAGCAAGTCACCGTATACCGGCGTAGTCTCGTCGTTGGGATCGACTTCGACCGGCTGGCCGTCCTTGATAACGACAAACTTTTCGTTAACGTACGTTTTGCCGTCTTTTTCCTTTACTTCCGGCGTAAATCCCAGCTCATGCGCCCGCACAAACACGGTCGGCCGGCCGTCGACGATTTTCAGCAGCCAGCAGGCATTGGTCCAGGTCGGCTCGCCGGCGGCCTTAGCCGCTGCCTTGTTGGCGCAAGCCAGGTATTTGGCGTCATAGCGTTTGTTTTCAATGATTGTGCGAATCATGCCCATGGCGATCGCCGCATCCCGTCCCGGCATCACCGGCACCCACTTCCACGCTTTCGAGGCAACTTTGCGGTAGACCGGGTCAATGACCGCGTACTTAAGCCGTCCGGTATCCAGTCCCTTGGTGACCTTCTGCGCCCTGAGCGGCGGCCCGTAGTTACCCTCGAACAGGTTGGCCCCGACAAAGATCACAAACCTGGCGCGCTCCAGTTCGGCCTGCCAGTAGAACTTGTCGCCGCCTGTCCAGGTCATGGCGTTTTTCTTGGGGTCATAGGTCCACTGCTCGCTCATGGCTTTGCCGGTAAAATACAGCGATCCCTGGCAGACGGTAGTATGGCCGTGCGCATTGATCGAGCCGAACGAATCCAGCGTAAACCGTTTAATAAGGTCGCCCCGGCCGTCCTTAAGCCGTCCCCACCAAAAGACAAACTGGTTATTCTTGGGGCCCAGGTCGGGATGGTTGGGATCGATCAGCACCTGGAGCGCGTCTTTGAATTTGGCCTGGAACTCTTTGACCAGCCCCTGCTTTTTGGCCTTGTCTTTCTCCGCCAGGATCTTATCAACAAAGTCGGCCATTTCTTTGGCCAGCTTGGGATCACGCAGCGCCCACAGGTCTTTTAACCCTTCGACCTGGCGGTTTTCTTCGCCCGGCACTTTGGCAAACAATTTACCGCCGTTGACAATTTCGTCAATCGCCTGGTCAAAAGGAATGGTTACCCATTTGTTTTCGCCCCGCTTGCCGGCCCGCTTGAGCACTTTGCGGATGCGATAGGGATCATAGTAGATCTGGATGCCGGCCTGGCCCTTGGGACAGATGGCCCCGTCCACCGTTTCGGCCGTGCGGACACCGGTCGTCATCGGCAGGTGGGGATTGAGCGTCCAGGGTGAATACGGGTTGCCATCGATCTTGACCAAAACGCCGTCCAGGAACTTGGCCTTGATGCCGCAGCCGGTGTTGCAGTTCAGGCAATTGGTATAAATGGTATTTTCCGCCCGGTTGAGGATGTACTCGTCCTCCGGGGTGAGCGCATCGGCCCGGGCCCTTTCAAACAAGCCGGCCAGGTCAGCGTCAGCGGCCAGCAGGGCCGCACAGCCGGCAGCGCTGCCGAGAATAAACCCACGGCGGCTGGTCTTTGTCTCACATATTTTTTGCAAAATGTCCTTAGCCATCCTTTCTCCTCCTCTCCCCTCTTACGCCTGTCGCGCCGAAATTTTGGTGATTACCAGATTAGCCGTCCAGACAATGCCGGCCAAAAAGCCGACCGCGACCAGCCACTCTACGGCGGACGGAACGTAGGCAAGCGACAAGCGGGCATCGTGGAAAGCGGTGGCCAGCCCCGGCAGCGGTTCGACCGCAAACCCGAAGCGGACAAAACTGTATTTATAAGCGGCTAGCCCTAACAAGACCAAAAGCGGCGGCGCTACGGCCAGGCGGCAATCTTTTTTGAGCAGCAGCCCGGCCGGCAGTGCGACACCGGCGATAAGAAACAGGCCCCAAAACGGCCAGGACGCCCACATACTTTTGATAGCAAAAGCCTTTTCCGCCCCGCCCAGACCTGTCACCAGGTGGACGGCCTCAACGGCGACATGGGCGGCTAACGATGCCAGCACCGCTTTTTTCAGGATAAAACCTTCTTCGCTAACGGCTTGCGGGCTGGCCGTCAGCCCGACCAACCAGACCAGCGCGCTGCCGCCGGCCAGGCCCGAGGTGATAAACGCCAGCGGCGTCAAATAGGTGTGCCACAGACTGCGGGCGACCATGCCGCCGAAGAACAGGCTCTCGGCCAGGAGAAAACCGGCGGCGGCCAGGGCGCCCAGGTACATGAATGCCTTTTTGGCATTGGTGAAGAGATAACCGGCCAGACAGGCAAAAAAGACCAAGTACAGCCACGACGCCCAGGCCAGCGGGGAAGAAAACGACGGACTTAAAAAGATATTAAACCCTTTAACCGGCTTGCCCAAGTCAGTACCGATAAATGCCAAACCAATCGCCAGACTGACGCCGGCAGCGACCATGGCCACCGTCGTCAGCTCGCCGCACCGCCCGCCTTGCCGGACAGAGCTGTACAGACCGATCCAGACCGCGCCGGCGGCCGCGCCCACCAGCAGGGCGTACAGGCCGACCCAGAGGCCCCACGGAGTATAAGCGCCATAGTTGGTGACACTCTCGCCCCAGACAAACACCTTGCCGAGCGCCGCCAGAACGCCGGCGGCAAACAGCGCCAAAAGGGCAATATTAACATGTTTTTTCACTTGCTCCACCCCCTCAGATGTAGTAGACCTGCGGTTTATTGCCCGTTTCTTCTTTGAGGCGGTATGGCTTATTGGCGGCCATCACTTGGCGGATCAACGACTGGTCGTCGGTCAGGTCGCCAAAATAGGTTGCCCGCCCGATGCAGGTCGCCACGCAGACTGGCAGCAGCCCCTTGGCCAAGCGGCTGGTGCAGAAATGGCATTTACGGGCGCTGCCCACCACGGCCGCGTGTTTGGCATCCCGCCGCCACGCCTTGCCGTATTCATAGGCAACGGCTTTTTCGTATTCCTGGACGGCGGGCGTGCCGTCAGTATAATAGGCCCCGGCGTCAAACGTGCGGGCGCCGTAAGGACAGGCGGCCACGCAGGAGCGGCAGCCAATACACTTGGTATAGTCGATGGTGACGATGCCATCCGGCCCTTTTTGCGTGGCTTTAACCGGACAGACGGGCACACAGGACGGGGTTTCGCACTGAAAACACGGCCGGGGTAAAAATTGCCGTTTTACATTGGGAAACTTACCGCTCTCAAGGTCAATGACCGGACGGTACACCACCCCTGGCGGCAGCTTGTACTCGGCCACGCAGCCAATAGTACAGGCATGGCAGCCGATACACTTGCGCGTGTCAATGAGCATGCCCCATTGCCGCTTTTCCGGCGGTTTTTGCAGCGCTTTGGCCAGGTCACGCTGCATAATGAGCAGGACGTCCTCTTTCTCCATAAACCTTCCCCCTTAGCCCTTTCTCCTTCGCCAAATATGGGCAGGCACCGTACGAATGCCCTATCGGCTACGGGTATGCCGCAGCTCGGAGAAAAGTAATAGTTTCGTACAAAATAATTATCTCATTATCTGACAATTTGGAATATCGGGGGATTCCTTGCATTTTGTCGGGGAAAATCCTGACGGTAAGAAAAAGCGCTAGCGTGCATTATTAACAAAACCGCAAAGGACGCTAAAGACGCAAAGGGTATACCGGGCGCGCCGCCTGTCGCGCAAAACAGAAATATACTTTGCAGAGCTTCGCACTCTTCGCGTACTTGGCGGTTAAAATATACTTTCCGATATAGCAAAAAGAGACAGCACTTGGCTGTCTCTTTTGTGCTTTACCCGCCGCATTTGCCTTTTTCCCGGCAGCGGCTGCAGCTGCCGCTGCAGCTCGCAAGCAGCAGCTTGTTGCAGCGCGGGCAGCGCACGGCTTGCTGTTGGGTAATAACATATTGGCACTGGGGGCAAACTTGTTTATCCATGCGGATGTCACCTCGTCCTTACATGATAATCCGCGCCACGATGCCGCCGACGACAAAGGCCGCAACCCAGGAGCCAATCCAGATGAGCAGACCTTCTTTCCGGCCCCGCTCTTTGAGCATGACGATCATCGAGGCGATGCAAGGCACAAACAGGGTAATGGTCAAGAGGGCGACAAGCGTCTGCTCCGGCGATAAGGTCATGTCGCTGAGACCGGCAGCGCCGAAGTCGCGGCGGATCATGCCCATAATAAAGACGGTAGCCGTTTCGCGCGGCAGCCGCAGCACCCCTTCCGTAACCGGAGCAAGGGCGTTTTGGATAACCTCCAGCAGTCCGGCAACCTGCAGCAGGGTAATCAGGAAGGCGCCCAACATGAAAAGAGGCGACGCCTCCTTGAGGAAAGCATAGGATTTCGTAGCGGTCTTTTTCAGCACGTTTTCCAGCCGCGGCAGGCGGATGGGCGGCAGATCAATCAGCAGTTCCGACGATTCGCCGGGTAAGACGCGGCTGAGAACCCGGCCGACGATGCCCAGTACGATAAGCAGCGTCAAAATATAAATAACCGTGTACTCGACGCCAATACCGGCGAGCAGGCCAACAATAACCCCCAGCTGGGCCGAACAGGGGATGGCCAGCCCCAGCACGGCGGTGGCGATGGTGCGCTCCCGCGCCGAACCCAGGATGCGGGTGGTAATGGTGGCCATGGTAATGCAGCCGAAGCCAAGGATGACGGGAATGATCGCCCGGCCGTTAAGGCCGATAACATTCATCGCCCGGTCAACCAGGGCGGCCAGCCGGGGCAGGTAGCCCGAGTCTTCCATCAGCGACATCAGGAAATAGAAACCGAGGACGAGCGGCAGCATGAGACCGACAATATAAGTAATCGTCAGGGTTAAGAGGCCAAACTCGCCAATAAGAATCGTCCCCAGCACCGAATCTTCGCTTATAAAGCGGCCGACAAACGCGCGCACGGCCGGCTCGTACATCCCCTGCATCACCGTCTCCTCGGTGAAGCCGACGATATCCTGGGCGACAATCACGCCGATAACATAATACATGATTGCCAAGACCAGCACAAAAATAGGGATGCCGGTTAGAGGCTGCAGCATCCAGCGGCCGAGCTTGGTCGAAAAGCGCGTCCCCTCATTGGTCTCCTTGACAACATGGCGCACAATATCATTCACCCGGTGACGCCGCTCATGGTAAATTTCCTCCCGGCGCGTGCCGGGCGCCACGCCGTGCCGCTCGGCAACATGGGGATCGCCTTCCAAAATAAGCAGCGCTTCAGCCCATGTCCCGGCCCGGTTGAGCATTTCCTGCAGGTCGCGCTTGAGGGCGGGCGGGATATTGCCGGTCCGGGCCTCATACAGACGGTTTTTCACTTCTTCAAGGCCTTTCCCCTTAACAGCCACGGTCGGAATAACGGGCACCCCGAGCAGATGTTCAAGGAGATCTATGTCGACGTGAATGCCCTGTTTGGCCGCTTCATCCATCATGTTGACGGCGACAATAACCGGGATGCCGGTGTCGATAACCTGCAGCGTCAGGAACAGGTCACGTTCCAGATGCACGGCGTCGACGACGTTGAGAATAAGGTCGGCGGCCAAGATGACGTCACGGGCCACTTTTTCTTCATCATTAAAGGATGAAATGCCGTACACGCCGGGCGTGTCCAAAACGACGTCCTTGCCGAATCGGCCATAGGAAATATCAACCGTGGTGCCCGGAAAGTTGGAAACGTCGACATACATGCCGGTTAGAGCGTTAAAAAAGACCGATTTGCCGACGTTCGGATTACCGACCAGGACAATCTTTTTCGCACCTTCCGGTATTTCGATATGACTAAGAGAATTATGGCAGCAGTGCATGCGGATTACTCCTTCCTGGAAGCGTTACGCCGGTTTAACTTCGATTTTTTCGGCTAATTTACGGCCGATGGCGATTTCCTGCTTCCCCTTGCAAATGATGATAGGGCCGGCCGGCACCTTTTCGGCGCACTCCACCTCGGCGCCGACGGAAATGCCGAAGCGGATGGCTTGGGCACGAACAGTTTCATTAGGTATGGAAACAATGCTAACTCGTTGTCCCCGTGAAGCTTGGGCAAGTGTCATAATACATTCCTCCTTTGCTATGATAATCATTCTCAGTGCTATCGAAAAAAATAATATAAGCCAACATGGCGCTATGTAATGAGATTTATTCTCAATCATATTATAAAAAAACTACCGATGCCTGTCAAGGAAATTTTTCCGACCGCTTTACTTATATTTCGCCATCACGCGGCCCACCAGTTCAGCCACGCTGCGGGGAGCTTTGTCCCTGCTACTAAAAAAGCCGGCAGCGACCAGGGCGCTGTAGATTTCGCCCACCAACGGCCGGGCAAACCCGAAGGCGGCATGGTCGGAGCGGTTAAGGACCAGCTCCGGCGGCCCGCCGGCCACTATCTGACCCTGCACCAGGACATAGACCAAGTCGGCCCACGACCATACCCACTCTATGTCATGGGTTGCCACGATCAGCGTCTTGCCGGCGCGGGACAGCTCGTCCAAAATGGCCCGCAAGACTGTCGTGCCAGGGTAATCAAGGCCGGCCGTCGGTTCGTCCATGACCAAGACCTCGGGATCCATCGCCAGCACACCGGCTACCGCCACCCGCTTCTTTTGGCCATAGCTTAGAAAATGGACCGGCTCATCGGCAAATTCGGCCATCTGTACCGCCGCTAACGCTGCGGCGGCCCGCTGCTCGGCCTCAGCCGGGGATAACCCCAAATTCATCGGCCCAAACAGCACATCATCGAGAACGCTGCCGGCAAAGAGCTGAGTATCCTGATCCTGGAACACCAGCCCGATCTTCTGGCGCAGGCGAGTTATAAACGCACGGGAATACCGGTATGGCTCGCCCTTAAACAATAGTTGGCCGGACGAAGGATGCAGAATGCCGTTAAGATGTAAAAACAAAGTAGACTTGCCGGCGCCGTTAGGCCCGACCAGGGCAATGCGCGCGCCGGCCGGAACAGTCAGGCTGACGCCGCGCAAAACCAGTTTGTCTTTGCGATAACCAAAGGATATATTTTTCACTTCCAAAATTGGCTGCTGTGACATAAGTTTTTCCTCGTCATGTTAAATAAAGGCTGTTAGGGCTATTCCCGCCAAAACCGCGGCAATGCCGGTCAGGCGTACCGGGCTTACCTGCAGCGTCGGCTGGCGAAACACCAGCCGGTCATGATAGTTTCGGGCCAACAGCGCGATATGCAGCTGACCGGCCATAATGAACGATTTGCGGCCAATGCTGGCGGCGAGCAGGCTGAGCGCCGCTAAAGCCCGCCGGGGATTGGCGTAGCCAAGCCGCGACTGTTGAGCGGTGAAAATCTGGCCAGCCGTAGCCAGGACGACAAAGATAAACCGGTAGGTGAGCAGGGCAATTTCCGCAACCGCCCTGATGCCGGGAACCCGGGACAGATAAGCGACAATGTGGCCTACCGGCGTGGTTGTCGCCAGCATAAACAGACAGGACACTGCCGCCAAACTGCGCAGGAGCAGGAGGGCGGCAGCAGCAATGCCTTCGGCGGTAATGCCTGCATAATAAGCGCCAACCTTTACAGCCCAAAAAGCGGGAAACGGCTTGGCGCTCACACTTGCCACCACGGTCAGTAAACTTACGGCCAGAAAGGTCAGCGGCGCCAACCATAACCTCAGCAAATAGCGGGGAGGGATTTTGGCATAAAGCATAACGCCGTGCATAAGGGCGATGAGCGCCAGCAAGGTCGCCGGTCGGGGCAAGGCCAGCGCCAAACCAAGGCTACCGGCCCCTAAGAGCAGCCTTTCGCCGATACTGATCTGTTTCAAGCGGTTATTATAAGCAAAATAATCAAGCTGCAGCAAAATCACATTATATCACTATCTTCCACTTCATACCTCATACCTCATACTTCATACTTCATACTTCAGACTTCATACCTCATACTTCCTACCCGCTTTTCCCCGCTGGTAGCCGAAAAAGTAGCCGATAATCCCGGCGCCCAGCGCCGCCTGCACCGCAAACAGGAAACTTGCCACTTCGGCTGACGGCGGTTCCCACAAGCTGGTAAACCAGGGCTGATAATCGGGGCGGATACCGGCAATAATATCCTTTACTTTGTCGTCGGCGCCGCCGAAATCGGCATCTTGCTGGACAGCCAGCGGCAAAACGGCGAGGATAATCGCCAACGCCAAAAGAATAATGTTTTGTCTAAGTATCATGCGTTATTCCTCCGCTCGTTCCACCATAAATCAATCAGGCCCAAGGCGTTGTAACGGGTGAGCGTGTTATAGACAACCACGCTCAGTATCCCCTCGCTTACCGCCAGCGGCAGCTGGGTAAAGGCGAAAATGCTGAGAAATTTCGCATAAGCCGCCCAAAAGCCGCCGACCGCATCCGGAAAAGCCAGGGCCAACTGCCCGGCCGTTACCAGGTAGGTAGCCCAATCGCCGAGCATTGCCGCTAAGAAGATGGCTAATTTTTCGGACAAACCCACCCGGCAGGCTATTTTAAAAATGCCCCAAGCCACAAAGGCGCCGGCGACGCCCATGGCAAAAGTATTGGCCCCCCAGGTGGTAAGTCCGCCGTGGGCCAAAAGCAGCGCTTGAAAAAGGAGGACAATGCCGCTTAGTACCGACGACACGGCCGGACCAAAGAGTACGGCGCTCAAGCCCACACCGGTCGGATGCGAACTCGAGCCGGTAACGGAGGGAATCTTTAGCGCTGATAATACAAAAATAAAAGCTGCGGCCAGCCCTAAAATCATCTTGCGTTCAGGATGCACGGCCAACAGGCCGCGAATGCGCCTTACCCCCACCGCCAAACAAGGGGTCACGGCTGCCAGCCAAATGATCGCCTGTTCTTGCGGCAAAAATCCTTCCATAATATGCATGGCGTGCGCCACGGCCGGCGCTATTACGCCGATAACCAAAAAATACCCCACTAGCCCAATTGCTTTCATTTCGTATCCTTCCTTTTCCAGAAGTTAAAACGCAAACAAAAAATCCCTACCCCTTGCCAAGGTAGAGATTTTGCTATGATGTATTCATGCGCAATCCCCTCCCCATCGCTCGTGGGTCAAAGCGGTGATTGTTGAACAGGCAGTTCTTCTGACTTAGGATCATCGCAAAATCTGCGCCTTCCCAGGGCGATTATCCCCAGTGGCTTATTGCAGCTTTGCTCCCCATCACAGCGGCGGGACCGTGTTGGCTTTGCACCAATCTTCCCTATTAAGCCCGGACGGGCACCTGTCCCTTTATTATATGATTGTCTACTTCGAAAACGGTAAATAGAAGCTTAGAGAAGTATGAAGTATGATGTATGAGGTATGAGGTTAAATAATAGTTTTCATTCTTTGTCGGTGTCGTGCTAAACGACATGGGGGTTTTCCCTAAAATTTTACCGTTATCCTGCCATAATTGTCAAGTTATGCCTTGATAACCTCGACGCCCATATACGGCCGCAGCACCTCCGGCACTACCACCGAGCCGTCTTCCTGCTGGTAGTTTTCCAAAATCGCGGCGACCGTGCGGCCGATGGCCACGCCGGAACCGTTCAAGGTGTGCACAAATTCGGGTTTGGCCTTGGCGTCGCGGCGAAACTTGATGTCGGCGCGGCGGGCCTGGAAGTCCTCAAAGTTGGAGCAGGAAGAAATTTCGCGGTACCGGTTGAAGCTGGGCAGCCACACTTCCAGATCATAGGTCTTGGCCGAGGCAAAGCCCATGTCACCGGTACACAAGAGCATGACGCGGTACGGTAGCCCTAACAGCTGCAACACCCGTTCGGCGTTATTGGTCAGTTTCTCCAGCTCATTATATGATTCTTCGGGCAGCGTAAACTTTACCAGCTCTACCTTGTTGAACTGGTGCTGGCGGATAAGCCCCCGCGTGTCGCGGCCGGCCGCGCCCGCTTCCGCCCGGAAGCAGGCGCTGTAAGCCGCATAGTACAGGGGAAGGTCCTTGGCATCGAGAATCTCCTGGCGGTGGAGGTTGGTTACAGGCACTTCCGCCGTCGGAATGAGGTAGTAGTCAAGCCCTTCCAGTTTAAACATGTCCTGGGCAAACTTGGGCAGCTGCCCGGTGCCGACCATGCTGTCGGCGTTAACGATGAAGGGCGGAAAAAATTCGGTGTAGCCATGTTCGCGCGTATGCAAGTCAAGCATGAAATTGATGAGGGCCCGCTCCAGGCGGGCGCCCGCCCCCTTGTAAAAAGTAAAGCGCGCCCCCGTCACCTTGCCGCCCCGCTCAAAGTCGAGAATGCCCAGGCGTTCGCCGATTTCCCAGTGCGGCCGCGGCTCCCAGGCAAACTGGCGCGGCTGGCCCCACCGGCGCACTTCCTGGTTGTCGGTTTCGTCCTTGCCTACCGGCACCGTTTCATGCGGGATATTAGGGATGTTCAGCAAAATGTTGGTTAAATTTGCTTCCACTTCGCGCACCCGGCTGTCAAGGGCGCTGATGCGATCGCCGACCAGGCGCATTTCGGCAATGAGGTCGTCGGCCGGTTCGCCATTCTTTTTGCGGCGGCTGACTTCCTGCGACACCGTATTGCGTTTATTTTTCAGCCCCTCCACTTCGACTAACAGTTCCCGGCGCTGCCTGTCCAGTGCTAAAAACTCGTCCAGGCTGACAGCGACCCCACGGCTGGCCAGCGCCTGCGCCACTTTTTCCGGATTTTCTCGCACAAATTTAATGTCAAGCATAGCATAAACCTCCTAAACCTGTCGGTACCTAAACGGGCGACAATAAAAAAACCCCCGCCTTTATCAGGAGGGACGAAATTTATGTTTATTGTTTAGTTTTCCTTTTTAATCTTACATTATACCGCCAAAAATGTAAAGTCATTCCAGTCAGCTAACGGTTTGGCGGCCGCCGAAACGCCGGATATACTCGATAAAGCAGCGGGCAATATCAGGATCGAACTGGGAACCGGCGCAGGCGGCGATTTCTGCGACGGCGCTCTCAATGTTAAGAGGAACACGATAGCAGCGCACACTGGTCATGGCGTCGTAGGCGTCGCACACGGCCAGCAGACGGCTGAAAAAGGGAATTTGCTCGCCCGCAAGTCCGTCGGGATAGCCCCGCCCATCGTAGCGCTCGTGGTGATGGCGGACAATCTTGGCGATGGCGCCAAAGCCGTCGATTTCGGCCACAATGTCGGCGCCAATGACCGGGTGGTGCTTGATGACGGCGTATTCGCCATCCGTCAACCGCCCCGGCTTATTGAGGACGCTTTCCGGCACGCCGATTTTGCCGATATCGTGGACCAGGCCGGCCAAGTACACTGTCATGATGTCCGTGGTCGGCAGCCGCAGATATTCCGCCAGGCCCACCGCCAAATCAGCCACATTCTCATTATGGCGCAAGGTGTAGGCGTCGCGAGCCTCAATAGCTTTGCAAAAAGATTTAATAATGCTGATATTTATCGATTCAAGCTGCGTTTCCAGCGCTTTATACCGGTCGATTAGGGTATAAGTGCCAAGAGCGTACTGCACTATGCCCTCACTGTCGCGGAAGGTGTAGGTATCGACCGTGAACCAGCAGGGAAAATTGGCGCCACTAAGGCACAGGTAAGCTTCCTTGCCGCGAAACTCCCGCCCCGTCTCGATCGTCTCGAGCAGCGGGCTATGGTAATGACCGGCCGGTATCTTTTTTGTTCCGTTATAAAACAAATCCAAAACAGACCGACCCAGCAGTTCCTCCCGGTCCTTTTGCCAAAGGCGACATAACGCTTCATTGATATAGACAATTTCAAAGTTGCGGTTAATGAGCAGCCAGCCGGTAGACTGCTTGTCCACAACTTTGATAAAAGAATCCCTTAATAAATCTTCTAACATATAGCCGCTCCTTTGTTTATGCGCCGGGGCGGAGTCTGCAAGTTAAAAATAGCGGATAGTGTTACCTTTTGTCTAAATAATTACTTCTTCATTGTACCAGTTTTTTACCAAAAACGTCAACATATCGGGATTTATTCCCAAAAAAATCCACGTCAGAATTCGAGCCGTACATCATACATTTGTACCAGTGACGGCAAAGGAGGAATGTGATGCGCCACGTCCTGGATACCGCCCGCGTAGCGTTCACCTATGTCGGCACGGTTATCGGTGCCGGCTTTGCCTCCGGACAGGAACTGGTCCAATTTTTCGTAAGTTACGGCACTATCGGCCTGACCGGTCTCGCCTTATGCGGCGTGCTCTTCGCCTGGCTGGGCACCTATATTCTCCAGCTCGGCCACCGCCTGCGGGCCAGCGGCTACCACCAGGTGCTAAGCCACACCTGCGGCCGGCCGGCAGGGTTAATCCTCGATAATATTACCGCGTTTTTTCTGTTCGGCGGCCTTACCATCATGCTGGCCGGCGCCGGCGCCGTCTGCCGCGATTACTTTGGCCTAAGTTACAATACCGGTCTGGTTGTCATGGCCATCATTGTCGCGGTGACCGTCATGACGGGCTTGAAGGGCATCTCCCTTATCAATATGATTGTAACCCCGCTACTGGTCATCTCAACGGTTATTATCGGTGTCAACTCCCTAATATACCACGGCATCAGTCCCGACCTCCTCGCCGTACCGCCGCTGCCGGGCCAGCAGCCGGCACCGAACTGGCTGCTGGCCAGCCTGTTGTATGCCTCATATAACCTTATCCTGGGGTCAACCGTCCTTGCCCCCCTTGGCGCCCAGGTCGCCAGCCGCCAGGCGCGGCTGGCCGGCGGGGTGCTGGGCGGTATGGTCCTGACGCTGCTCGGTCTTTTTATTGTAATTGTGACGATGCTCCATTATCCGCGCGTATTAAGCTATGAGGTGCCGATGCTGTACATATCGGAGGCCCAGCAAGGCTGGAACCATTACGGTTATGCCTGCATGCTGATCAAAGCCATGTACAGCACCGCCATCGCCAGCCTGTACGGCTGCACGGCCAAACTCCAGAGCGCCTCCGGTCTGGCCTTTTTGCCCAGCCTGCTTATACTCACGGCGGTCGCCCTGGCTGTTGGCCAATTGGGCTTCGCCAAGCTTATCGGCCTGTTATACCCACTCTTCGGCTATGCCGCCCTTATCTTTACCGTCCGGCTTATTTGGCTTTCGTTTCGAGATAGTTTATGGCGCTGAGCACGGCCACCAATCCTTCACCGGTGGCTTTAGCGATTTGCCAGGGCTTGCCGGTGCAGTCGCCGGCCGCAAACACGCCGGGAATATTGGTGGACAGATCGCGGTTCACTTTAATTACGTCACCATCCATTTCCAGCCCGGCCAAAATATTTTCCACCGGGTCAGACTGACGGAGGATGAAGACGCCATGCACCGGGAGGTCTTCCTTATCGGTGACCAGCCGCTCAACCTGGCTGTCGCCGGTAATGGCCTGAGGTTTGCGGTCAGTCACAATCATGACATTGGCCCGCATGGGCGGTAGTTCTCCCCGGTATTGGGGCAGGTAGTAAACGGTTCGGCACAACTCGCCCAGGTATTCGGCTTCATGTTCGCCCTCTTGGGTATAGGAAATGACGGCGACGTCCTTATCCCTATAAAACATTCCGTCACAGGTGGCGCAATAGCTGACGCCCCGGCCCAGAAATTCGCGCTCGCCGCGGAACAAGGCGGTGGCGACGACGCCGGTGGCGAGAATGACGGCCCTGGCTTGATACATGTTGCCCGGTGTAATCAGGGTAAACGTCTCTCCGGTCGGAAAAATGCTGATCACCTTTTCCTTGATGAGTACCGGGTTGTGGGCCAAACAATGGGCGGCAAACTGCTGCATCATCCCCTGGCCGGTAATCTGGGGCATGCCGAGATAATTGTCGACCAAGTGCGCTTTCTGCAGCTTGGCGCTGAACTCCGACCGTTCGAACAGGGCGACCTCTTTGTTGCGGATGCGGCCGGTGAGGGCTGCCGACAGCCCGGCCGGGCCGCCGCCGACAATGGCAATGTCATAAACTTTTGGGTTCATAGCATACTCCTCCTCGGTGAAAGGGGTGTAAATATGTATAACTACCGGATCACGCGTGTTTCCGGCCTGGCTGTTTTCCGCCTGCTGTTTGTGTCCGGCGCCGTCCTCGGCGGTATCGTCGGTCTGGTTCTGGGTCTAATTGAACGTGAGGCCATCGGCCTGTTGGGCGGTGCCTTTCTCGGCCTGGTCACCGGTATCGGTTCCGGCCTGACCGGCCTGTTCTATGTCTTAATCTTTAACCTCATCGCCCCCCTCATCGGCGGCATCGCCGTCCAGGCGGAAAAGCTGGCCGCGCCGGCTGGCGTGCCAACGGTTGAAACGGACGAAGGCACGGCATGGCCGCCAGACGCCGGCAGCCAACACCGACCAGCCGGCTAATTAACATCAGCTTGTTCTCGTCCTGCTGTTTTTATTCTGCCCCTAATTTGACAAATCCTGCGCGGTTAAACGACACCTCACTGTAAATAGGACAAGCCCTGGCGCAAAAAAGCGCTGGCGATCACCCACCGCACAGTAGCGGCAGGATAATAATAACGCCGTCGGCGGTCAGCTTGTCGTCCGGGCAAACGGCTTGGCCGTTATAGACGACTATCGCTTCGCTAATACCGGTAAGCCCGGCTTCAGCCAAAACTTCGGCGACCGTCGCGCCCGGCGATGCCTGTAGGGATAGCGTTTTCTTATCCGCCGGCAAACGGCACTGAATCTCTATGGTTATCTGCTTCATCCTTCAACCTCCGCCTTATAAGCCCAACTAGCAAACAGTGATTATATAGGAACCGCCCTCTAATATGCCAGCTCCGCCAGTTCTTCGGCGGTGATGTCAAAGACGGTGCCGGTTTCCGGATTGGCTTCGTCGTAAAAGTGTTCCGGCAGGCGGTCGTGGGCGGAAGTAAAGCCGGCCCGCCGGTTAAATTCTTTTTCTATTTGCAAATATTGGCGGGTAAGCTGCTCCAGGTCCTGAGCGGAAAGGGTTGAGCCGAAACGGGCGTTGACCATTTCCGCCAGGATAGTGCTGTCTTTCAGCGCCGGTGCAATCATCATGCAGAAACCCAGCGCGTCCAGCATGCCGATTTTGATTTGGGCGCCCCGCGATAGGGCTACCTGCCCGTCTTTGAGATGGTGCTTAACATTTGCCCGGGCGACATTGCCGGCCGTATGGTCGGCCCCCATGGCCGATGTGGCATAAGTGACGGCCGTGCCCTTAATGGCCCGCGGCTCATAGGCCGGCATGCCTTGCCCCTTGACCGCGGGAATGCGGCGCACCCCGAAGACCTTCGCCGTCACCACGCAGCCGGAGGCGATGATACGGCCCAGATAGGTGCCGTTTACCATTTCCTCCATCAACCGAAGAAAGGCCGCCTCATCGCCGAAGGGCAGCACGCCGGCCTCCATCGCTACCCCAATAGCACAGCCAATTTCGATGGTATCGACGCCATAATCGTTGCAAAGCCGGTTGGCCTTAGCCACCACGTCGAGACTGCCAATTTCCAAGTTGCTGCCCAAGAGGCCAAGCGTCTCGTATTCCAGCGGCGCCACCAATTCCCGCCCTTCCCGGTCGGGATAAACGTTGGAGCAGCGCACCAGACAGCCCGGCATGCAGGCATGGGTCGGCCGTCCCTCGCCGCCGCGGCTGACAATGGTCTGGTATAACGCCTCGCCATTGAGGTTATCGGCTCCGGCAAACCGGCCGGTCCGGAAATTGCGGGTCGGCAAGCCGCCGATGGCATTGGTTATTTCCATCATAGCCGCCGTACCGTATTTGGGAAAATATTCACCGGTCTGAGGATTATTTAGTAGCAGTTGGTGAAACTCGCGCCCTTTGGCGGCAAGTTCATCAGGCCTGGCCGCTTCCGCCGGCACACAACCGGTATCGTCGAGAACAATGGCCACCAGGCCTTTGGCCCCCATGACCGCCCCCAGGCCGCCGCGGCCGCTGAAGCGGGTCGGCCGCCCTTCCGGGTCGTTATTGGCAATCCCCGCCGTCAGCAGGCGCTGTTCGCCGGCCGGGCCGATGAGGACGAGCCCGGCTTTGGTACCAAACTCCTGGCGCAGCAGCGCCGCTTTCTCGGTAATCCCTTTGCCGGCAAGCTGGTCCGCGCGGCGTAATTCCCCGCCGTTTTTGCTCACGACCAGCAGATACCGGCCATCATCCTCCCGGATACCCTCGACGACAATGGCGCGGTAGCCCAGCCGGGCCATTTTATAAGCGGCAATCCCGCCGGCATTGCTTTCCTTAATGCCGCCGGTCAGCGGGCTCTTGGCCCCGATTGACAGCCGGTTGGCGCAGGAAATGGTAGTACCCGCCAACAGTCCGCAGGCAAAAATCAGCTTGTTATATGGCCCGAGCGGTTCGGCCCAGGGCGCGACTTCATCAAACACCATCCGGGAGGTCAATGCCCGTCCGGCCAGATACCGGTATTCTTGCGGCAACGGCTCGCCGGCGACGGTCAAGTGCGTCATATTAACCCGTAAAATCCGATCAAGCATCTTTTACCACTCCCCCAAACATGCGGCTAGAAACCACCGCATTTCCTTTACAAAAACAATGATAAATAAACTTGGCAAATAATTCAAACAAAAATTAATCGCCCCTTGGGGGGCGGCCACATAACGTGTAAAATGTTAGTTATAGGAGGTGAAGCATAATGGACTATCTATGGCTAATTTACGGCCTGCTATCGGCGGTAACGGCGGCGTTGGTCGCCGTCTTCGGCAAGATCGGCCTGCAGTCGGTTGATGCCAACACGGCCACGGCCATTCGCGCCGTCATCATGACCGCTTTTCTGTGGGGCGTGGTTTTCTTCCAGGGCAATACCGCCCACATACCGGCGATCATCGCCGATAAAAAGACTTTGGTTTTTATTGTGTTGAGCGGCGTGTCGGGCGCCCTTTCCTGGCTGTTCTATTTCTTGGCGCTGAAAGTCGGCAAGGTTTCCCAGGTAGCGCCGATTGACAAGCTGAGCGTAGTCCTGGCGACGGTTATCGCCATCGTTTTCTTGGGGGAAAAGGTAAGTTTCCTGAATGGCCTGGGCGTAGCGCTCATTGCCCTCGGTGCCGTCCTGGTAGCCTTAGGGTAGCTGCCGTTTGCTCGGCAACCGCCTCATCGAGCACCGCTTCGGTATCCTTACACCGGTCGCAGCCATCAAGGTCAAGGTAGATGAACTAGTCTGCTCCGCCTACTTTTGCCTGGCCGTCAGCCTGAAAATACTTTTCGGCGAAGCGGAGCGCAACCCCAACCAGACCGATCATAACCGGCACCTCGATTAGGGGGCCGATAACGGCGGCGAACGCCTGCCCCGAGTTTATGCCAAAAATGGCAACCGCCACGGCAATCGCCAGTTCGAAATTGTTGCTGGCCGCCGTAAAGGCCAGCGTAGTTGACTGTTCATAATTTACTCCTAACCGCCAGCTCAAGAAGAACGACAACAGGAACATAATGACAAAGTAGGCTAAGAGCGGGATAGCGATCCGGACGACATCCAGCGGCAGCTGGATGATATAACTTCCTTTAAGGGAAAACATCACAACAATGGTGAAAAGCAGGGAAATCAGCGTAAGAGGACTGATTTTCGGCAGGAAAACCTTCTCATACCACTCCCGTCCTTTGGCGGGAAGGAGGAAGGAACGGGTCAGATAACCGGCGACAAACGGTATCCCCAAATAAATTGCCACGCTCAAGGCTACGTCGCTCATGGCTACATGAACCTCCATACCCTTAAGGCCAATCCAGTCAGGAATAACGGTAATGAATGCATAGGCGTAAACCGAATAAAAAACAAGCTGGAAAACGGAGTTCAGAGCCACTAGCGCCGCGGCATACTCGGCATCGCCTCTGGCCAGCGAGTTCCAGACAATGACCATGGCGATGCAGCGGGCCAAACCGATGAGAATTAGCCCGACGAGGTAATCCGGTTTGTCCGGCAGCAAGCAAACGGCCAGCACAAACATCAGCACCGGCCCGATAACCCAATTCTGGATAAGCGACAGGGCAAGCACCTTCCCGTTCCGGAATACCTTGCCCATCTCTTCGTATCTGACTTTCGCCAACGGCGGATACATCATTACAATCAGCCCGATAGCGATGGGTATCGAGGTCGTACCGACAGACATAGCGTCAAGCCATGTCGCTACGCCTGGGAAAAGGTAGCCGCCGACAACGCCAATCGTCATCGCCAGGAAAATCCACAGGGTTAAGTAGCGATCCAAAAAGGACAGCCCACCTTGTGTTTTGGTCATTCTTCTTCCTCCTCTTGCTGAATTTGGTACGGCAAACAAGGTTTGCCCCTCGCCTCGACCTCACCCAGCCGCCTAATCTGAATCTGCGTTAAAAACGCTTCAATCAACCTGAACGCTTCCGGGTTTAAACTGTAAAATACCCACTTGCCTTCCTTGGCATCGTCGATTACGCCGGCCTGCCGCAATATTTTCAGGTGGTGGGAAATGGCCGGCTGCGACAATTTAAACGCATCGATAATCTCGCACACGCAAAGCTGGCGTCCTCTAAGCATATTTACGATTTCCAGCCTTGTTTCATCACCTAACGCCTTGAAAATCTGAACTAAATCTTTCACGCCATGCACCACTTTCGCTTGCCAAATTTACGGAGCGTTAACACTATATTTCCCAATTACCCTTTTATATTCTTAGCTCCATATGGATAATATCGGCGGAACAGCAACCTGAACATGCGTTTTTTTTCACAAAGCCCATGGCTTGATACAACGCCAACGCTTCCCGCATCACCGGCAGCGTTTCCAGTCTCATAGACGCGTAGCCGATTTCTTTGGCCTGGCGGACCGCCTCTTCGGCCAGCGCTCTCCCAATGCCTCTTCCCCTGAAGCCGGGCCGTACGTAAAGCCGCTTCATTTCGCACGCCTGAGCTGCCGCTTTTTTCAAAGCCACGCAGCCTGCCGCTTGACCGTCGCTCATGGCCAGCAGCAACCTCCCGTCAGGCGGGGCGTAAACGCCCGGGAGTTCGGCCAGCTCCTGTTCAAAACGCACAAAACAGGTTTCGTAATCGCGGGATGAAGCGTACTCGACCAACAGGTCCCGGACATAACCCAGGTCCTCGGCGGACTGAGCTATGGTAATGCTGACCACGCGAACCTTTCCTCCCTTATGAAAATATAAGACCTGGCAAGACGTAGCGTGCTGTAAATATAGCCGGCAACAACCGGAAGAGGCAAAACACTTTTACATATTTAAAAACTTAAATCTATTTATATGATAAACCGCTTAGCTTGTCTCAGTCAAGCCACTTTTCGGTTAATTTATCTCCATAATCCCTAGCGTAAAAATTATTGTCTTGGCCGCAATCTTCACCGCTGGAATAAATTAGGTTTTATTATATTGCCGCCAGGCTTTTGGCCGCATTATACTTTATTGTAGATACCTAACGAAAAGAGGGGATGGCGGCATGAACTGGAATGCAAAATTCGCTACCGGAATAGGGACTATCGACGCTCAGCACCGGCGGCTGTTCGAGATTTGCGGCGAACTTCAGGACCTTGCCGAAAAGGCGAAGACCGAGGACAGGTACGAGCAAATTAGGCTGGTCTTGAAGGATTTGACCGACTATACCGTCGCCCATTTCGGTCTGGAAGAAAAGTATATGCAGGAAAGCGGCTATAGCGAGCGCGATTACGCCTATCACAAAATGGAACATGACGCGTTCGTGGCCAAGGTGAGCAAAATCCTTGACGGTGACTGGGAAGACAACCAGCACCAAACCGTTTCCAAGCTACTGGTCTTCGTCACCGCCTGGATAAAGGCGCATATCTTGGACACTGATATGAAGTATGTCGCAACATTGAAAGCTAAAGGATATAAATAAGCCGACCCTATGGTCGGCTTATTTACCGTTAATTAGCTCCGCTTTCCCCTCGCCAAAGCGGACAGTGAAGGTAGTCAACTCTGTATACATAAAAATTGTTATGCCGATTGTTATGCCGGCGCACCGGCGTTTGGTCTAAATGGCATTTACGCCAATGAAGCTCGGCAGACGCTCCGAAATAAGCCCGGATGCCATACCGCGACTTCGTTTTTTCGTCTTTTGGCCTTATATAATGCCTGATCGGCCATCTCTATCGCCTGAATAACGGTCGTGTCTTTGCCCACCGGCAAAATCCCGATACTCAACGTAACCCCATAAGTGTCTGGGTTAGTTTGGACGACCAGGCGCAGTCTCTCGGCAACAGCCAACGCCCCCTCGACCGTCGTATCCGGAAAAATTACGGCAAACTCGTCTCCTCCCCAGCGGGATACGACATCAAACGTCCGCGTGTTGGCCTTTAACATCCTGGCAAGTTCAATAAGCAGTTTATCGCCGGCAACATGGCCGTAGCTGTCATTGATGCGTTTGAAATTATCGGTGTCAATCATCGCGATGCATAGGGAGGATTGAGACCGTTGGGCCCGTTCCATCTCTTCCATCAATCGACGATTAAAATAGCCTCTGTTCCATAATCCGGTCAAAGAATCGGTGCAGGCGCCCCGCCGGAAGTACTTTAACAATTTGCCGGTAACAATACCGGCCAATGCCGCCGTCCCACCCGCCAAAAGCCAAACTGTATCCTTATCCATAAAGGAAGAAAGCGCATATAATGCCGCAGTGACCGACACCCCTAAGAACCCAAACACATAATGAACAACCCGCCAAAACATTTCTTCCATCAACCACAGAGCCCCCCCTCCGACTTACTAAATATAATGTAACATATATATCGGAGGAAAGCAGCGGTTGCTTAATTGGAAAATTTAACTATTTTTCTTTAAAAATTACTTAGCGGGTGCGTGCTGAAGCACATACGCACCCGCGCTTATCCTCATAGCCCTTTCTGTTCAATACCGCTGAATAAAAAGCCGAGGTGTGCCGTCGAATTCATCAGCACCAGCCGCCAGCAGCCATTGTCCTGATACTCAAAGACATTGATGCAGGTATTGTCCTGCTTGACCTGCCAAAAATGGGACAGGTCAATATCCAGGATGGAGCACAGCACCGCCTTGTTGACCGCATCATGGGCCACCACCAGCACCGTCTGGCCGGCGTGGCGGGCCGCATAGTCGCGGAAAGCGGCCATGGCCCGGTCGCGCACATCGACGATGGTCTCACCGCCGGGCATCCTGACATCGACTACTGTCGTCCGCCATTTCTCCAACAGGTCCGGATAGCGCGCCGCCACTTCGCTGGCGAGCATCCCCTCCCATTCGCCGTGATTGATCTCCAACAGCCGGTCATCAGCCGTAACGGCGAGACCGTGATGACGGGCGCACATGACGGCCGTATCGTAGGACCGGGACAAGGGACTGGAATAGCATGCGTCAATCGGGATATCTTTCAGCGCCGCGGCCACCCTTTCGCCCTGCCATTTGCCAAAGTCGCTAAGGGGCGTGTCAATCTGCCCCTGATACCGGCCTTCCCGGTTCCAGGTCGTCTCACCGTGGCGTACCAAAATGAACCGTGTCGCCATTGTCCCCCTCCTTAACCGGCATTGAAGTTGACTAATTTTGCGCCGAGAATGCCGTCGACGGCCTTAATCCTCAGCATAACCGGCGTGGGAATGTCACTTTCCACCGCCATTACCATGATATTGGTGCCGGCCTGTTCGGTGCGGCCAACCTGCATGCCCGCGATGTTGATGTTGTGCTCACCCAGGATGGTGCCAACCTTGCCCACCATGCCCGGCTTGTCGATATGGGGGCCGATCAGCAGCCAGCCCTCCGGCTCGACGTCGACGCGATAGCCGTCAATCATGACAATGCGCCCTTCCGTCTTCCCGAACAGCGTGCCGGCCACCATATGGGCGGTCTTGTCGGTGCGAACCCTTACTGTGATGAGGTTGGCGAAGTTGGCCGTTTCTTTGCTTTTTATTTCCTTGACTTTAATGCCCCGCGCCTTGGCGATGCCGGGTGCATTGACATAGTTTACTTTTTCCTGCAGGATGGGGTTGAGCATCCCCTTGAGGACGGCCGTGGTGACAAGCCGCGTATCGACCTCACTGATGTCGCCGTTATACTCCACGTCCACGACGCTGATGCGGCCGTCGGCCAGGTGAACGGCCAGACAACCCATCTTTTCCGCCACCTTGAAATAGGGCTGAATGACTTCCAGCACATGGGGCGGGATGGGCGCCAGATTAACCGCCGTGGTCACCGGCTCGCCCCGCAAGGCGGCAATGATGCCGCGAGCGACATCCACGGCCACGCCGACCTGGGCTTCGGCGGTCGAGGCGCCGAGATGGGGAGTAAGTACCACATTGTTCAGACCGAGCAGGGGATTGTTCGGATCAATCGGTTCCTTTTCAAAAACGTCTATTGCCGCACCGGCCACAATGCCGTCCTGTAGGGCCTGGGCCAGGGCGCCCTCGTCGATGATGCCGCCCCGGGCGCAGTTAATGATACGTACGCCCCGCTTCATGCGTTTAAACGCATCCTGGCCGAGCAGGCCCCTGGTGTCAGCCGTCAATGGCAGGTGGAGGGTGAGGAAATCGGCGGCGGCCAGCACTTCGTCCAGCTCGACCAGCTCAACGCCCAACGCCTTGGCATTATCGGCATTGATAAACGGGTCATAAGCCAGCACCGTCATCTCCATGGCCATGGCCCGTTTGGCCACCCCCGCCCCGATGCGGCCAAGGCCGAGGATGCCGAGCGTTTTGCCCCTGAGCTCCACTCCCATGAACTTGCTGCGCTGCCACTCACCGGCCTTCATGGTGGCGTGGGCCTGGGGAATATTGCGGGCCAGGGCCAGCATCATGGCCATGGTATGTTCGGTCGCGGCCACGGTGTTGCCTTCCGGGGCGTTGAGGACGATGATGCCCCGTTTGGTAGCCGCCTCGACGTCTATATTATCAACGCCGACACCGGCCCGGCCGATGACTTTCAGGTTAGCCGCGGCGTCAATGACCGCCTTGGTGACCTTGGTCTCACTGCGCACCACCAGGGCGTCGTAGGCCGGAATCACGCGGATAAGTTCCTCCGGCGGCAATTTGTGCCTGACATCGACTTCAAAGTGCTGCTCTAAAAGCTTTACCCCTTCGGCGGAAACAGGGTCAGCAACTAAAATTCTCATTCACTATCCCTCCAAAATTACGATCTGGGCGGCGCGCACCCCAGCGCCCAGCTCGACTTTGTGTCCGAGCAGGGTCAGCGTCATTTCCAGGGTGGCCAAGGTCACCAAAATATCGGTTTCGGCTACATACCCGAGATGGCCGATACGGAAGATCTGGTTTTCCAACTTTTTCTGGCCGCCGGCCAGCGTGATGCCGAACCGCTCGCGCATGGTCTTTTGAATTTTTTTGGCTTCTATTCCTGCCGGCGGTAGCACGGCGGTCACACCGGGCGAGGCAACCTTGTCGTCGGCCAACAGACCAAGCCCCATGGCCCGGACGCCGGCCCGCAGCGCCGTTGCCAATAGCCGGTGGCGGGCAAAGATGTTGTCCAGCCCCTCTTCCTCAATCAGCCGCAGCGCTTCCGCCAGGCCGAACAAGAGGCTAACCGGCGGCGTGTACGGATTCTGCCCTTTCGCCAGCGCTTTTTTAACCGCCTGGGCGTCCCAGTAGAACTTCGGCATGGTGCTTTGGGCACACGCTGCCCAGGCCCGCTCGCTCAAAGCCATAAAGCCCAAGCCGGGTGGCAGCATCAGCGCTTTCTGGGCGCCGGTGATAACCACGTCCAGGCCCCACTCGTCCATCGCCAGGTCCACGGCGCCGAGCGAGCTAACGGCGTCTACCACGACCAGGGCGGGATGCCCCTTGCACGCTGCCGCCAGGGCCCGAACGTCGTTGGTCACGCCGGTCGACGTTTCATTATGGGTGAGAAAAACGGCTTTAATCCGGCCTTCTTTGTCACCAGCCAGGCGCTCAGCCAAAACCTGCGGGTCGGCCGCTTCTCCCCAGGGGAAATCCAGCTTTTCCACGACAGCACCGAATTTAGCGGCAATTTCGGCGAACCGGTCGCCGAAGACGCCAATGCTGACCACCAGGACATGGTCGCCGGGCGACAAGATATTGACCACCGCCGCTTCCATCATGCCCGTGCCGGCTGACGGGTAGGTAAGCACATCCTGTTTGGTCTTGAAGACAGTTTTCAGCCGGTCGCTGACATCGCGAAACAAGGCCTCGTACTGCGGGCCGCGATGGTTAATGACCGGGCGGTGCATGGCCTGCAGCACCCGCTCCGGCACAGCCGTAGGCCCAGGAACCATCAAATACGGTTTTTGCAACATGATTAAATCCTCCCCTTACCAATTGCCTATTTTTTATTTTTTATAAAGAAGCGCTGGTGCGCCTTTTAGTGAAACCGCTAGCTTTGCTTTCCGTTTACCACTTACCATTTACCGCTTTCCACTTTCCGTTTACCTAATAAAAAATCCCGCCCCTGATTTGGGGCGAGATTTAGTCCCGCGGTGCCACCCACTTTTTGACCGTCAAGGCAGGGCCATCCCGCATGCAAAAAACCTCTCGTCCCAGCAGGGACGAGAGGTTGCTCCCGCGTTGCCACCCTAGTTGCCATCAGGCCAACTTTTACCCGCTGTATCGGGCGGTACCCGTCATGATTCGTCACCAGCCGCTCAAGGGCGGAACGCCTGCCCCGGCCGCCGGCTCGCACCACCCGCCGGCTCTCTGATGGCCTCAAAGCATTTGCTTCCCTGTCATCGCGTTAACCTTATGCAGCTAGTTTGATTATACAGTTTCCCGTTCATACAGTCAAGTGTATTTTTCGAATATACATCTTGTGCAATTTGTCCATAAAAACAAGCAGCCAGTTTACGATAATAATGTTGCCACAAAAATACATAATTCGGCAGGAAAAACCATTTTAATAGCCAAAAAAATATATATTTTACAATAACTTGCTAAACTAGCGATCAACAGATACTGGGGGAAGAACTCGATGCAACGTATTTCCATAGCCCACCTGCGGCCAGGTATGGTAGTTGCCAGAAACGTTTTCAGCGCCCAGGGCCAGCTGCTTTTATGCAAAGGCTGTGTTCTCACCAAGCGCTATATCGACCGCCTGCGCCACCTGGGCATTACGTCCATCTATATTGCCAATCCTTACACCGACGACCTGGAAGTGCCAGAGGCCATCAGAGAAGAAACCAGACAACAGGCGATCGCGACCGTCCAGCAATCTTTTGCCAAATTCCGCCTGGAACAGCGGCTTGACCTGGCTGCCCTGGAGTCGGCGGCGCAGGCTATCGTTGACGAGCTGCTGAAGAATCGCGCAACCCTTATTCACCTCACCGACATCCGTACCTATGACGATTACACTTTCGGCCACTCGGTCAATGTCAGCATCCTCTCGGTTTTTACCGGCCTTAGTCTGGGCTTCGCCCGCGGCCAATTGGAAGAGCTGGCTCTCGGCAGCCTGCTGCACGACGTGGGGAAAATTGCCATACCGCCAGCCATCCTCAATAAACCGGGCAAACTTGCGGCGGAAGAAATGGCCGTCATGCAGCAGCATGCCGCCACCGGCTTTGCAATCCTGCACAAGCAGAATCCCGAAATCCCTCTTTTGGCGGCCCATATCGCCTTCCAGCACCACGAACGGCTGGACGGCAGCGGCTACCCCCGCGGCCTTAAGGGCGATGAAATCCACCCCTATGCCCGGATTGCCGCCATCGCTGACGTGTACGACGCGCTTACCTCCGACCGTCCCTACCGGCGGGCCATGCCGCCCCATGAAGCCTATGAGACTCTTCTCGTTTTCCACAACAAACATTTTGACGGCGCAGTGCTCGACCAGTTTCTCCGCCGGATTGCCTGCTATCCTGTCGGCAGCTTTGTTCAGCTGAGCAGCGGCGAAGTGGGCGTGATCGTCCATGTCCCGCCCGACCTCCCCCTCCGGCCTACCGTCCGGCTGCTGACTGACCGCGAAGGCCAGGCCGTATCATCGCAGCACGAGATTGATTTGACAAAAGAGCTTTCTACTTTTATCTGCAAAGTATTGGCCGAAGAGGAAATTATCGCCCTCGGCAACCGCTTAAGCGTCCAAGGTTTAAGTCAGGCCTTCAACTACTGACCTTTGCCCCGCCCACCGGCAAAGGGAATCACCAAGATACATAAGGCCTGCGGTTTCACCAAACCGCAGGCCTTATGTATTCTACAGCAAAATGTCGAGAAAGGTGCAGACAAACATCACCACGCTTAAAACTCCGTTGAGGTTGAAGAAGGCGACGCCTGCCCGCGACAAGTCATCAGGCGCTACCAGTGTGTGCTGGTAGTAAAGCAGCGCCAGCGCCCCGGCTAGCCCCAGCCAATAAAAGACTCCCAGCCGGAGAATAATACCTACGGCAGCGAAAAACAGCGGCGCCACCACATGGAGGGCTGTGGAAATTTTGAGCGCCGCCGCAATGCCGAACCGGGCGGGAATAGAGTAGATGCCCGCCTGCCGGTCAAAGTCGTAGTCGTCACAAGCATAGATGATATCAAAACCGGCCACCCAGAACATGACGCCCAGAGCCAATAGCACTGGCACCGGCGCGATTTCGTTGGCGATGGCGATCCACGCCCCCAGGGGCGCAAGCCCCAGCGTCCCGCCTAAAAAAAAGTGGCAGGTCCAGGTGAACCGTTTGGTATAGGAGTAAAAAGTCAGGGCAAAAACGACCAGGGGAAAAAGTTTAAAGGCCAGCGGGCTGAGCGTGTAGGCCGCGAGGGCGAGCAGCGCGAAGGAAACGATGATATACAGCCACACCTCGGCGACGCTGATCAGTCCCCGCGGCAACGCCCTTCCTGCCGTGCGGGGGTTGCGGGCATCAATATGGCGGTCGATCAGGCGGTTAAGGGACATTGCTGCCGTCCGCGCTCCCACCATTGCCACGGTAATCCACAGCCAGTGATAGGCTGACGGCACCTTTTGCTCGGTAAGGAGCGCCCCCATGTACGCAAACGGCAGGGCAAAAATGGTATGCTCAAACTTAATCATTTCCAAAAAAACGGCAATTTTGCCAGCCTTCACACCAGCCCCTCCTTCTCACTTAATACCGACATGGACAGCCACAATGCCGCCGGTTAGTTCGAAATAACAGGCTTCTTTCAAGCCGGTGCGGGCAAACAAGTCGCAAATCTCCCGCTGGTGGGGAAACACCCGCAACGACTCGGGCAACCAGCGGTAAGGACCGTCAATACCCACGCCCAATTTGCCAAGGAGCGGCAATACCTGTTCAAAATAAAAATAATAGAGCTGCTTGAAAACAGGCGCGCTCGGCTTGGCCAGTTCCAGCGAAACCACCGTCCCGCCGGGACGCACTACCCGCCGCATTTCCGCTACCGTCCGCTCAACGTCCGGCACATTGCGGAGAGCAAAGCCAATGGTCGCACAATCAAAAGTATTGTCGGCAAAGGGCAGGTCCATGGCGTTGCCCTGTACGAGCTCAATCGTTTGGGCATAGAGTGTTTTCCCGATGTTTTCGCGGGCCTGGACCAGCATATTTTCACAAAAGTCCAGCCCCACCACCCGGCCGACCGGCCCGGCCAGCTTTGCCAGTTCGAGAGTTAGCATGCCGGTGCCGCAACAGACATCAAGCGCCGTGCCGCCGGCCGCCAGTCCGGTCTTGGCGGCGGCAAAACGACGCCACCGCTTGTCCTGGTTGAAACTAAGGGCCGTGTTGAGCAGGTCGTAGCGGTGGGCAATCGACGAAAATACGCTATAGACAAAGGCTTCTTTCTCTTTGCCGTAGAGCTTGTCCTTGGGCCGGAAAGTCTCCGCCATGGCCGCGCCCCCTTTTGGTGTTGTTGGTGTCATTCCTAAATTATATACCGCCGGCGCCGCTTCGCCAAGCCCTGCTTTTTGGCCGGGAGCCGGCCCGGCCAGCCCGAATGACTTAGGCAGCCGGCCTTCGGCCCGAGTTTGCCGTCAACGGCGGCGTGTACCATTTCGTCCTGGTGAAAGTAAACGGCGACGTCGTTGAGATTACGCCGGTCCTGCTGTGAGGGCGAGGCGGCGCCTGGCAATAGACGCCGCCTCGTCCTTACTTTGTATAGTTAACATTTGTCCAAGAACGATGCAGGAAAATTGTCCACCTACCAAGAATATTGTTATTGACATGAACTTACATTTATCTACAGCGAGGCGCCGGGCTGGCAGGCACTACCCAAGGCCCCTTACGGTAGGCCCGTCCGTTTGCCGTAAATTTTTGCGAAAGGGTAGGTGAGCAGCACAGGCGATACAGCAGGTAGGTGCACGGTATTTTGTATGCAATATTCAAGCTCAAAGGAGGATTAAAATGAACCAAGATAACCAGAACCAAGGCGCCAAGCAAGAACTGCAAGTGCCGGTCATGGGCTACCTGGCCCTCATTTTCGCCATTATCTTTTTCTCCGGAATTTTTGCCAACGCCAAAGGGTGGCAATCGGCGCTTGACTTCAATACCATCAACGGTAAATTCGGGACCATGAAAGACGCCGCCAAGGCAACTTTTGCCGGTATGGGCGGCTCCGGCGTCAGAGACGGCTTTTTGTTCGCGCTCGGCCTCATCCCCGGGGTCATGCTCGCTCTTGGCATCATTGAAATCATCGACCATCTCGGCGGTCTGAAAGCCGCCCAAAAGCTGTTGACTCCCGTCCTGCGCCCCCTGCTCGGCATCCCCGGCATCGCCGGCCTGGCGCTCATCTCCAGCCTGCAAAGCACTGACGCCGGCGCCGGTATGACCAAAGCACTGCGCGAAGCAGGCGCGATCACCGAAAAAGAAAAGACGGTCTTCTGCGCCTTCCAGTTTTCTGCCGGCGGCACTATCACCAACTACCTGACTACCGGCGGCGCGCTCTTCTCCTTCCTTACCGTCCCCATTATTCTGCCGTTGGCCGTTATTTTCGTAATGAAAGTTTTCGGGGCAAACCTTATGCGGCTGTACTTGAACAAGTTTGTAAAGGAGGACCTCGACAATGGCAAACAAATCGCTGGCTGATGTTTTTGTCGACGGTGCGAAAAAAGGCTGGAATATCGGGGTCAACAGCCTCCTGCCCAACGTACTGATGGCGTTTGCCCTTATTCAGGTCTTAAAGGTCACCGGCCTGCTTGATGTCCTGGGGAAAGTCTTTGCGCCGGTCATGGCGATCTTTGGCCTGCCCGGCCAGGCCGTGATGGTGCTTATCAGCGCCTGGCTGTCCATGGGCGGCGGCGTCGGCGTCGCGGCCAGCCTGTATTCGCAGGGAATTTTGAACAATACCCATGTCACTATTCTCCTGCCGGCCATTATTCTGATGGGCGCCCAAATCCAATATATGGGCCGTCTGCTCGGCACCGCCGGCGTCCAGCCCCGCTTTTATCCCATGCTGTTCGGCATTTGTATTGTCAACGCTCTCATCGCCATGCTGATTATGCGTTTCTTTGCCTGATAACGCCATCCCGGCTGCTTTGCGCACAAGGCCCAAGCAGCCTTTAACCTAAGGAGGGGATTTTATGACCGATTTAGCGACAAGAGTGAAAGAAGTGTGGGCCACCCTGCACGAAATGCCGGAAGTGGGCTTCGAAGAAGTGAAAACTTCGGCTTTTCTGGCTGATGCGCTCCGCGCGGCCGGCTATCAGGTCCAGACCGGCGTCGGCGGCACCGGCGTCGTCGGCGTCCTTGACAGCGGCAACCCCGGCCCGGTTTTGGCGCTCCGCGCCGATATGGACGCCCTGGGCCATATGGTTGAAGGCAAGCCCTGCGCCATCCATTCCTGCGGCCATGACGCCCATTCGGCGATGGTGCTGACGGTGGCGGAAGAACTGGCCCGTAAAGGCATTGAACGGGGCAAGCTCAAAATTCTCTTCCAACCGGCCGAAGAAAAACTGTTTGGCGCACTGCGGGTGATTGAAGACGGCGCCATCGACGATGTCGAGATGGTGGTAGGCATCCACCTCCGCCCCATTCAGGAAGCCCGGAGCGGCCAGGCTACGCCTGCCCTCTACCACGGCGCCAGCTACATCATGGAGGCGACCATTCACGGCCTGACTGCCCACGGCGCCCGCCCGCACCTGGGCATAAACGCCATTGACGCGGCAGCAGCCGCGGTTAATGCCGTAAATGCCATCCATATGAACCCGACGATTCCGGCGACGGTCAAAGTCACTAAACTCCATGCCGGCGGCGCGGCGCTAAACGCCATTCCCGACAAGGCCGTCATGGCCCTCGACCTGCGCTCGCAGGACAACGGCCTAATGGACGACCTGATCAAGAAAACCACCCGGGCCATCGAGGCGGCCGCCGCTACCGTCGGCGCCACCGCCGAGGTAAAAGTATCAGGCGGCTGTCCGGCAGCCGAATATGACAAGGATATGGTCGAGCTGGCGAAAGAAGCGATTACCGCCGTCCTCGGCCCGGACGGCTTGCTGGCCCCCATCACCACGCCCGGCGGTGAGGATTTTCACTTTTTCGTAAAGCATAAGCCGAGTATCAAAGCTGCTTACATCGGCCTTGGCGCCGATGCCGCCCCCGGCCTGCACCATCAGGAAATGAAGTTTAATCCCGACGCCCTGATTAATGGGGTAAACATCCTGCTCTACATGGTAGATAAATTAGTCGGCATTAGAGCCTAATTTTAAGCCCTCACTCAGTTGGTCGGAGTGAGGGCTTTTATCTATGGGTATATGAAAAAAAGGAAATTGGACAATAAGTTTAGAATAACTTGATAATATAACTTTAACCGATAAAAATTTTTAGGAGGTCGATGCTATGCGCGAAGTTCCGTATACCGAATATGCAACTAAAGCCATTGAAATCCTCAGCAAGGGCGCCTTTCTGACCACCGCCCACGGCGGCAAAACCAACACCATGACGATTGCCTGGGGTAACATCGGCTTTATGTGGGGCAAGCCGGTATTTACCGTCATGGTCCGTCCCTCCCGCTATACCTACCAATTAATTGAACAGAGCGGCGAGTTTACGGTCAGCATCCCCCTGCAGGACATGCAGCAGGCCCTTGCCCTGTGCGGCACTAAGTCCGGCCGGGATCTAGACAAGATCGCCGCAGCCGGCCTCACCCTGCTCCCCGGGCAAAAAGTCGCTACCCCGGTCATTGCCGGCTGCGGTCTTCACTACGAGTGCAAAATTGTCTACAAGCAACCCATGGACCCCGCCGCCCTTGACCCGGCCTACAAGGCCAAGTGCTACGCAAGCGGCGACTTCCATACCCTGTACTTTGGCGAAATCGTCGCCTGCTACCGCGAAGAGTAAGATATGCGGTTTTCAGTATGGAACAATAAATTTTAAGAGGTCAACCCACAAAGGTTGACCTCTTACTTATTATTATCCGGTTATGCGTTTAGGAGTTCGCCGCAGGACGCACGGACGACCAGCTGCGGGGCAAACACTACCGTGGCCGGTTTTTTCGGCGGTTTGCCGGCCTTAATCCGTTTGATCAACACGGCCGCCGCTTTAATCCCCATGTCATAGACCGGCTGGGCAACAACGGTGATCGGCGGATCAATAAGCTCGGCCCATTCCCAGTCGTCAAAGCCGATGACCGCCATATCGCGGGGAATGGCTACCCCCAGGCGTTTAAGGGCTTTGACAATGGCCATGGTCATAAGGTTATTGGCGCCGAAAATCGCCGTAGGCCGCTCGCCCGGCGCTCTTGCCAGCAGCTCCCGCACCTTGGCGGTAACTGTCTCCAGCTGCGTATCGGTCTCAACGAGCAGCTCCGGCCGGAAAGGAATGTTATACTCGGCCAGGGCGGCTTGATAGCCGCGTACCCGTTCCAGCCGAGGACTTACCTGGTCGCAGGGCAGAGTAAACATGGCAATGCGGCGGTGACCAAGGCCGACCAGATGGCCAATCGCCAACCGCGCTCCCAGGTCACTGTCCACGGTAACGGTGTCAAGGCCCATTTCTGGCGCTTTTCGGTCAATAAGGACGACAGGCACGCTGGCGTTTACCTCTTTAACCAGGGGATTATTGCCGCCGGTAGTATTGATAATCAGGCCGTCAATCTGTTTGGCCGTCAGCATTTCGATGTATTCGCGCTCTTTGACCGGGTCGTCGTCGGCGTTACACAAAATCAGGTTGAACCCGTGCTTTTTGCAGTAGTCCTCCACCCCGCGGATAATACTGGTGGAAAAAGGGTTAAGAATATTGGCGACAATGGCCCCCACGGTATGGGTCCGTTTCTGCTTCAGACTGCGGGCCACGGCGTTGGGGCGGTAATCAAGCTCGGCGATGACCCGGGCGATGCGCTGGCGCGTCTCAAGGCTCATGCACTCGTAGCGCCCATTGAGATAACGGGAAATAGTGCTCTTGGATACACCCGCCTGCTGGGCAACGTCCCGAATGGTGATCGGCATTGGCTGCTATAGCCCCTTAAACGGCCTTGTTGCGCATGACGCCGAGCACCGGGCTGCTGATTTCGATTGTATCGCCCTTGGCGAAAACGTCACCGCCAGGCGGCGTGCCGGTGGCAATGACGTCACCGGGCTTAAGCGTCATGATGCTGGAAATAAACGCGATGAGCTCCCGGACGCCGAAAATCATGTCCGAAGTGCGGCCGCGCTGTTTTTCCACCCCGTTGACGGTCAGCACAAGTTCGATGTCATCAGGCGAGATGTCGGTAACGATATACGGCCCCACGGGTGTAAAGGTGTCAAAGGACTTGCCCCGAGTCCACGGCTGACCTTTCGGAATATGGTCCTTTGCGGTAACGTCGTTGCACAAGCAGTAACCGAAGCAATAGTCGAGGGCGCGGTCAACGCTGACATTTTTGGCGGTCTTGCCGATAACGACGGCCAATTCAACTTCAAAAGCCGGCTGCTTGACGCTGTCCGGAACGACAATGTCCTCGGCCGGGCCAATGACGCTCGTCGACGGCTTGAGAAACAAAATGGGGTCATCCGGATAGGGAACGCCTTTGGCGGCAGCAACCGACTTATAGTTAAGACCGACGCCCACCACTTTGGACGGAGTTACCGGGGCAAGCAGCTTAACGGCGTCAATGGCATAAGTTTGGCCGGTTATTTGGTATTCGCCAAAGATGCTGCCGCTGATAACGCGTAAGGCGCCGCCTTCCACCACGCCGTAGTATTCGGCGCCGTCGGCGCAAAACCTGGCAAACCGCATATCAACATCTCCTTTTTGCTTTTTGCGATACTTACCGCTGTACGCGGCCCGAGCCATCACCGGCCATGAGCGCCTTAACCTCGCTCACCGTCACATGGTTGTGGTCTCCCTCAATGGTGTGCTTGAGGCAGGACGCGGCTACGGCAAACTCGAGGGCATCCTGGTTGGAATAACCGTTGAGCAGGGCGTAAATCAGGCCGCCGCCGAAGGAGTCGCCGCCGCCGACGCGGTCCACGATGTGGATGGCGTAATTGCGGGAGAAGTAGAATTCGCCGTCTTTGTACAGCATGGCTGCCCAGTTATTGTCCGAAGCGGAGATGCTGCCGCGCAGGGTGATGGCCACGGCCTTGAAGCCAAACCGCTCCGCGAGCTGTTTGGCCACATCCTTGTAGCCCTCATGGCTGAGTTTGCCGCCGATGATGTCGGTATCGGCCGCTTTAATGCCAAACACTTTCTCGGCATCCTCTTCGTTAGCGATGCAAACATCGACATACGGCATATACTGCGCCATGACCTGGCCGGCTTTTTCGCTTGTCCAGAGGTTTTTCCGGAAGTTGAGGTCGCAGCTTACCGTCAGGCCGGCCTCTTTGGCCGCCTTAACCGCATCAAGCACGCATTCGGCCACGTTGTCGCCCAGCGCGGGGGTAATACCGGTAAAGTGGAACCAATTGGCGCCTGCAAAAATTTTAGCCCAGTCAAAGTCTTCCCGCTTGGCTTGGGAAATAGCCGAACCGGCCCGGTCGTAAACCACCTTGGAAGCCCGCTGGGAAGCGCCTTTTTCGCAGAAATAGATGCCCAGGCGCTTGCCGCCTTTGATCATGTAGCGGGTATCAACGCCATAGCGGCGCATTTCGTTGATGGCTGCCTGACCAATGGGGTTGTCGGGCACTTTGGTAACGAAAACGGCCTCTTCGCCGTAATTGGCCAGCGAAACGCAGACATTGGCCTCGCCGCCGCCATACACAACATCAAAGCTGGTGGCCTGCTCAAACCGGAGATAGCCGGGAGGGGACAGCCTTAACATAATTTCGCCAAAACATACTACTTTTGCCATTGCAATACTCCTTTCGCTTTTGCTTGGCGTTTGCCTTATTTTTATTTTTGACCGCGGGCTTCGCGGATTTTGGCAATGAACTGCTGGGCAATGGCCGTGATGGACTCATAGTCGCCCTTCTTGGCGCCGGCCGTGAGGTTGCCGCCTACACCAACGGCCACGCAGCCGGCCTTAATCCATTCGGCCACATTGTCGAGGCTGACGCCGCCGGTCGGCATCATGGGCGCCTGGGGCAGCGGCCCCTTAACCGCCTTAACAAAGGTCGGGCCCATCGACTCGCCGGGGAAGATCTTGATAATATCCGCGCCGGCCTCCATCGCTTCCACGATTTCCTTAATCGTCATGGCCCCGGCCATAATCGGCACTTGGTAGCGGTTACACAGTTTTACGGTTTCCACGTTGAGGGACGGGCTGACGACATACTGCGCCCCGGCCAGAATCGCCGCGCGGGCCGTCTCCGGATCGAGGACGGTGCCGGCGCCGATAATGATTTCGCCGGATTTATAAGTATTGGCCAGTTCTTTGATGACGTCGACCGCCCCCGGGACGGTAAAGGTAATCTCGATTGCGGCCACGCCACCCCTGATGCAGGCGTCGGCGATTTTGCGCGCCTGGTCGGCGTTTTCCGCTCGGACAACGGCCACTAGGCCGGCGTCCACAATTTTTTGCAGCACGGCAAGTTTTGGGATCATATGTATCCACCCTCCGTTTTCAGTGTACCGGTTTAGGAAACCGGTTTATATGTGAAAATTATATTCTCTGCCGGCTTATATTTTCCTGCCAGCAGAGAATGATTTTACGAATTTTTTAATTTCTCCCCGCAATCCTAGTAAGCAACGCGCTAAATGTCGGATCACCGATTATCGGGAATCTCCATGTCCAAAATTGCCGAGCTGAGCGATTTTCCATGAATATCCAGCGCCAAGGTGCGCGTTACGCCCCCGCCAAGCGCCTTATACATGACAAAATTCAGCGCCCCGATATTGGGCAGGGTATAACGGACAACCTCGCCCTGGACGATTTCCGCGAAGTGTTCTCTGACGCGTTCCGCGGTAACGTATTGCTCAAGCAGCGGATAATCGGTTGGATCATAAGCAATCACTGAAATGTTGGCGGTATTTCCTTTGTCGCCGGTACGGGAATGGGCAATTTCCCGAAGTTTCATCTAACCGTCACCTCACACCGTCTCATGATTGACCGTATATTGAACAAGCGCACGGGGAACCAGCGTCGACACCATCGCCACCACTTCCCGGGCGGCCTTGAACGCGCCGGCGCCGCCGGCCGGACCGTTAGTATATAAAGTCTCCACTTCATTGCCGATCCGTACAGCCTCTTTCATGGTCTGTGTCCGGGCGGCAACCCTGACCCGCACCTCGTACGGTTCATGCCCGGCGGACAGCTGCGTGCCGTGCAAGGCGTTGACACCAATCAAATCATAGCGGATTTCCTGATATTGGACTTTGGTCAGCTCCAGCCGTTCCTTTACGATGTCAAGCGCCAGCTGCCCGCGCGCGACCGCGCCAGGACCGGCATAGCTAATCTGGCCTTCGCCAATATAGCTGTCAATATAACCAATAGATACCTTGAGAAAATCGGTCTTAGCCCGGCCTTTTCCGCCCTCAACCAGCACCTGATCTTTGCCAATCTGCGTCAGTCGGACGCCAGTGAAATCCGCGACAACATCTGGCGTGATATACGCTTTGGGATCATGAATTTCATACAGCAGCTGTTCCTTACAGGTAGCAAGGGTGACTGCGCCACCGGCATCGGCAACCTTGGTAATAATAGTTGTGCCGTCTTGCCGGACTTCGGCGACGGGAAAGCCTAGCCGCCCCAGTCCAGGTACGTCTTTATACCCTGGATCGGCAAAGTAACCACCCGTAACTTGGCCGGCACATTCCATTAAATGGCCAATTACCGTAGCCTGCCCGAGAATATTCCAGTCATCTAACGCCCACCCGAATTCATAAATCATAGGCGCCACAAATAAAGCCGGATCAGCCACGCGGCCGGTTATGACCACGTCCGCGCCGCCTTTCAGCGCCTCTACGATGGGTTCGACACCAAGATAGGCATTGGCCGAAACCAGTTTTTCCTTAATCGTTGATAGCTTCTCGCCGGTTTCTTCAATGACGTAATCCTGGCTGCGAATAATATCCAGGACATCATCACCGCAAACTGCGGCAATCTTTAGCCCCTTGATGCCTAGTTTCTGGGCAATTTCTTTAATTTTCCACGCCCCTGCATTGGGATTTGCCGCGCCCATATTGGTAATAATTTTTATCCCCTTTTGCCAGCAAATGGGCAGTACCGCTTCCATTCGCGCTACCAATAAGGGGTCATAGCCTGCTTCGGGATCTTTCATTTTTAGCTGTTGGGCAATGGCAATAGTTCTTTCGGCCAAACATTCAAAACATAAATACTGAATATCGCCTTTTTCCGCCAGTTCCACCGCCGGTTCGATTCTATCACCCGAATAGCCAGCCCCTGAACCTAGCCGTATTTTTTTCATTTCCATCACCTCTGCCTTAAATTGGGAACAAACCAACCAATATCGCTACCACCGTCATTACCAGCGTGGTGGCAAAAGCAAGTGGTATAGTAAGCTTCTGGTGATCACCCCAGTCTACGTTGGTAAGCCCTAGCAACAAAAACGTCGATGGCGTAAGTGGGCTTACCGGAAAGCCAGTCGTCATCTGCCCAAGGATTGCCGCTTGCCCTACCTGAATCGCCGGCACGCCTAGCGTCTTGGCCACTTCAGCGATAATGGGCAAAACACCAAAATAGAAAGAATCCGGATCAAACAGCAGGCTGAGTGGCATCGACAGTATAGCTACCACCACCGGAATGTGTTGAGCCAAGTCTGGCGGTATGAAAGAAACAGCCACATTAGTCATTGCCTTAGTGAAACCAGCCCCTTTCATGATACCCGTAAACGCACCCGCCGCCAAAAGAATGCTACCCATCATGAGCGCCGCCTTGGCATGGGCATCGACTCTTGCCCGCTGCATATTAACATCGGGATAATTTACAAGCAACGCAATCGTAGCCCCAAGCATGAATAATACCGCCGGCGCCACTTTTCCCCAGACCAGGCCGCAGATTACGGCAATGGTAAGGATAACATTTATCCAGAAATTTTGCGGCCGCCGTAATTTCTTTTCCTCATCCGTCAGTTTGCGTTCATAAGCCACTGCCGCGACATCACCGGCAACCGTCCCCAGTCGGGCCGCTTCCCGTTTGCCCAGCCAGTAAGCCACCAGCACCACAAACAGCAGCCCTGCTCCAAGTGCCGGCAGTACAGGGTTAAACAGCTCAGTCACCGGAATTTGCAGGGCCGTGGCCGCCCGCAGTGTTGGGCCGCCCCAGGGCAGAATATTCATGGTGCCTGCCCCCAGCGCCACGACACAAGCCAGTACCCGCCGGTCGATATTCAGCCGCTCGTATAGCGGAAGCATGGCTGGAATGGTTATTAGAAATGTCACCGCTCCTGACCCATCTAAATGGACAATCATTGCCAGGATAGCGCTCCCCACCACAATACGGGTTGGATTGTTACCAACTGACTTTAAGATGCGATTAATAATCGGATCAAACATCCCGGCGTCAGTAATAACGCCAAAAAAGAGTATGGCAAAAATAAACATGGCCACAATGGGAGCAATGCTTTGGATACCACTAACGATAAACTTACCCGTTTCCAGTCCGAACCCCGCCAACAGCGACGCCAAAATTGGCAACAAAATTAAGGCGGTTAATGGTGTCATCCGTTTGGAAATGATTGCCGCCAACAAGACGACAATAGTAATTAAGCCAATGACCGCAAGCATAATTCCTGCCTCCTTTACAAAAAAATGCTCTGCAGTCACTACAGAGCAAAATCCATGCCAACAATGGGTTGCCTTGAAATCCCAGGAATACCGCGGCCCAAAGCTAACCCGCAAACCAGTTATTCTAAATTTTTAGAAGAAAAATTACCCTTGTTAAGGTTTTTCCCGTATTTACGCACCCCGCCAATTTCTAATATATTAGAAAAACCATTGACGCATTTCTAATTTTCTAAAAATTATTGCTCCGCCCGTTCCGTTATCCCCAAAGTTTTCATCTTGTTATACAGTGTAGCCAAGGAAATACCTAAAATTTCGGCTATCCGCCGTTTTCCTTCCACCGTTTCGCCAAAGCGTTGCAACATTGTCTCGATTGTCCGCCGTTCAGCTTCACGCACAATTTCGACCAGAGTCCCGCCTGCGCCATTAAGCGGTTGACTGTTGCCTAGTAACACTTTCGGCAGATGGTTTGGCATAATAACCGTATTCTCGCACATGTTAGCGGCAAACTCGATGGCATTGCGCAGTTCCCTGACATTTCCCGGCCAATGATACCGCATAAGCGCATCATAAGTTTCCGGATGCAACACCAAAGTCCGGCCAATTTTAGCCGAGTATAAGTTAAGGAAGTAATTAGCCAGAATCTTTACGTCAGAGATTCTTTCCCGCAAGGCGGGTAACTGGAGGTTCAAAACGTTAAGACGGTAGTAAAGGTCCTCGCGGAATCGACCCTCCTGGACACAAATGGCCAGGTCTTTATTGGTCGCGGCGATAACCCGTACATTCAAAGGGATTTCGGCCGTTTCCCCGACTCGCCTGATCGACCTTTCTTGTAGTACGCGTAACAACTTTGCCTGTACTTCCAGACTAATCTCCGCAATTTCATCTAACAGGATCGTCCCGCCGTCGGCAATTTCGAAAAGCCCCACCTTCCCGCCTTTTTTCGCCCCGGTAAACGCACCATCTTCGTAGCCAAAAAGCTCACTTTCCACTAAAGATGGCGTTAAAGCGGCGCAATTAACGGCAACAAACGGGCCGGAAGCCCGGGGGCTGGCATTATGTATGGCTTGGGCAAAAACTTCCTTGCCGGTACCACTTTCCCCGGTAATCAGGACATCAGAATCATACTGGGCAATCCGTTCGGCAACGCTGATGACCGCGCGCAACTCGGCACTATCGCCCAATATGTCGCCAAACGTGTATTTGGCCCGGTAAATACGGTCAACCATATTTTTAAGCCGTTTCGTGCGCTTAGCAAATTTCTGCAATTCCTGGGAAAGACGTTGTACTTCTGTTATATCTTTTACGACCGAAACGCCGCCGACAATCTTGCCATCAATAAAAATGGGCGCCATATCCACTACATATTCGATGTCGCCTTCTCGCCGATAAACACCGGCTAGCGGCTTGCCTGACCGTATAACCTGCGGCAATATGGCTCCCGGCCGTACCTCGTGTAGCGGCTTGCCAATAATCTGGTCGTACGTTACGCCGGTAATCCGGGTGTACTCCGGGTTTATGTAGCGGACAATCGAAAACTCGTCGGCAACAAGAACGCCGTCGTAAATCGCATCCAGTATGCTCAAAAACCAATGGACGGTCATTTCCGGGCTTTGCTGGTTTTTTCCTGCCATATCATTACTTTTCACAATATTGCCCTCCCCGCCTAATTACGTCCCATCTAAGACCATTTTACCTTTGGAATAGAGCAATAACAATGCCCCTGTCGACCGCCCGAAAACATCAGGCCGCGGTAAATCCGCGGCCTGTGCCTAGTTTAAAATACCTGTCCTTCTTTATCTTTGCGCAGCCATTCGATAAGCACGCTTTCCCGCGTCTTCTTGACTTTCGCGAGCGCCTCGGGCGTCCAGTCATATAGGCCGGTGCCGGTCTTGGCGCCAAGGGTGCCTTTTTCCACCGCCTCTTTGAGGAGGGGCGATATTTCCGTACTGTTGCAGAGATCGGCCAATAGATAGCTGGAGATATTATAGAAAATATCCAGCCCGCCCAGGTCGGCGCTTTCCAGCGGACCGGTCGTGGCCAGCCGGCGGCCAAGGCTGTACTTCATGGTCGTGTCGACCGCTTCTTTGGAAGCGATGCCGCTTTCGACAATGTACAACGCTTCGCGCAGCAGGGCCAGCTGCAGGCGGTTGCCGATGAAACCCAGGGCTTCCCGGTTGAGGGCTACCGGTTTTTTGCCGATTTTCTCCATTAGTTTCCAGGTGATATCCACCGTTTCTTGTGCCGTATGCTTGCCAGGCACCACCTCGACCAGCGGCACCAGATGCGGCGGGTTCCAGAAGTGAGCTACCACGAATTTGTCCTTGCGCTCAATCGCTTCGGCAATCGCCGTCGGGCTAAGGCCGGAAGTATTGGTGGCAAAGATGGTGTGCGGCCCGCACAGTTTATCCATTTTGGCAAATACTTCCCGCTTGGTTTCCAGGTTCTCGGCGATGGACTCGATGACGAAGTCGGCGCCTTCCGCCGCTTCTTCCAAAGTAGTAACGCCTTTAATCCGATTAATAATGGCGGGAATGTCGGCTTCTTCGACCAGGCCGTGTTCCCGGTAGGTAGCGAGCGCCGCTTTGATGCTGCTGTAGCCGCGCTCGATGCTCGCCGCCGAGCGGCCAAACATGCGCACATTATAGCCGGCCATGGCAAAGGCAAGGGCCGTGCCGAACCCCATCGTGCCGGTACCAAGGTTGCAGATATTCTTGATGTCTGCCAGTTGCATAAATTACCCTCCCAGGATTAAAGTTTAGAACGGTATGAAGGTCAGTCCCAGCAGCATGATAATGCCGATAACAATCCAGGTAATAAAGGTGTAGCCGACGAAGTCCCGGAACTCGAGGCCCACTACCGACATAAACGGCAGGGCCCAGAAGGGCTGGATGAGGTTGACCCAGTCGTTGCCGTAGGCATAGGCGATAACCGTCTTGGCGTGCGGCACGCCAAGCGCCGCCCCGGCCTGAATGATGTACGGCGCTTCAACCGCCCATTTGCCGCCGCCGGACGGGATAAAGTAGCCAATAACGTTGGATAAAATGGCGACAAACGCCGGGAAGGTGGTCGGGGTAGTGAAGCTGATAATCCACTGGGCAAAGACTTCGACCAGGCCGGTGAATTTCATCATGCCGAAAATGCCGGCATAGAAGGGGAACTGGAGCAGCACGCCCCAGCAGGCCGGGGTGGCGGCCTTGACGGCCTTCATCAGGTTGGCCGGCGTACGGTGGAGGAAGATGATGAGCATGAGGAAAATGAAGTTAACCAGGTTGATGTCCAGCGATTTCTTGGCCTCAAAGAAGTGGTAGTACAGGTAAACGATAAACATGATGCCGATGAAGTAGGACAAAATCGGCGTGTACGTCAGCCGTTCGCTGGGCGTGGATATGACCGCCTTGTCGTCTTTGACCACCAGGCTCTGCTCAAGCAGGTCGGGCCGCAGTTGGCGCATGGTGGCAATCATGCTTTCATCCTTGGGCGGGAACACCTTCCAGAACATAAACATAATTGCCAGCATTACGAGCAGCAGCACCCACAGGGTATAGGGTCTAAAGAGCGTTTCGCCAACCGGGATGACGCCCATTTCCTTGACCATGAAGTGGGTCGGGGTGGCAACGAGGAGCGGCACCGAACCCGACAGGCCGACATGCCAGATCATGAAGGTCGAATAGGTAGCGGCCACCAGCAGCTTGTAATGGACTTTGATGCCGCGCAGTTCGGCCTGCCGCGCCAGCTCCCGCGTTAACAGGGCGGCGAAAATCAGGCCGAAGCCCCAGTTGAGATAATACGAGATGGCGGACAAAATCACGCCGTACAGGTAGACCTGCTCGGCCGTGCGGGGCTGGCTGCACAGCGCCACCAG